>BEHZ01000029.1 GCA_002923335.1 bacterium HR23
GGCAGCCAGGTAGGGGAGGATGGCCACAAACCCTAGGAAGAGCGCTCCCGCCCAGGTAATGCGCACGATGACCTTTGTCAAGTATTCTTCCGTGGGCTTGCCGGGGCGAATGCCGGGGATAAACCCCCCCCCTTTCTGAAGGTTGTCCGCCAGGTTCATCTGGGAGAAGATGACCATGGTATAGAAGAAGGTGAAGAGCACCACCAGGATGAAAAGCATGAGCCAATAGAACCAGTGGGTAGAGTCGAAGATACGCACGATGGTCGCGGCCAGTCGGGTGCCGAAGGACGCTCCGCCGGTGTTAAAGTATTGGGCAATAGTGGCCGGGAGAATAAGAATAGAGAAGGCGAAGATGAGGGGAATCATCCCGGCGCTGTTTACTCGCATAGGGATGTAAGAGGTGCCCGCCGCCCGCCGAATCACCCCGCCCCGAAACACCGTGCGCCCATACTGCACCGGGATGCGCCTTTGCGCCTCAGTGAACAGCACAATCAGAGCGACGATGGCGACCCCGATCACCCCTAGCAAGAGCAACCCCGTGGTGTTCTGCCGTTCCACAAATCCCTGGCTAACGATCTGGGGCAGGTTGGCCACGATTCCCCCAAAGATAATGATAGACACGCCGTTGCCGATGCCGCGTTCGGTGATGAGTTCCCCCAGCCATACCAGGAACATGGTGCCCGCCGTCATGGAGAACACCATGGCCACAGTCCCCAAGGGGTCGGCCCCCGGGCCAAAGCCCACCCCCCTAATCACCTGGGCCTGCTGGAGCACCAGCAGCTGCCCATAGGCCTGAAGCATGGCGATGGGCACCGTCATCCAATGGGTAATCTGGTTGAGGCGCTGGCGCCCCAGTTCGCCTCCCTCTTTGGAGAGGGCACGCAGGGCGGGGATCACCGGGACCAGCAGTTGCAGAACGATGCTGGCGGTGATGTAAGGATATACTCCCATGGCGGCCACGCTGAGGTTGCGCATGGCCCCACCGCTGAACAGGTCCAGCATCCCCAGCAGTTGGTTGGTGCGGAAGACGCCGGCCAGGGCCTCCCGGTCCACCCCCGGCACGGGGACGTGGGCCACCAGACGGAAGACCACCAGCATAGCGAAGGTGAAGAGGATGCGCTGACGCAGGTCGGGGATACGGAAGGCATCAACAACTGCCTGCAGGAGGCCCGGCCCCTGGGGAGCGCCACGGGTGAGTTGGGTGGCCACCGCCCTTCTCCTTTGCTACGCTGACGGTTCCAGTTCTACCACTTTTCCACCCGCATCCAGCACTTTCTGGCGGGCGGTGGTGGAGAAACGGTGTGCCACCACCGTCAGGGGTTTGGTGCAATCCCCATCGGAGAGCACTTTCACGGGCCTGTCGGGGTGGCGAATGAGGCCGACGCTGGCCATGCGCTCGGGAGTAACCTCGTCCCCTGGGGCAAAGCGGGCATCCAAGTCGCCCAGGTGGACAATCTGGTAGGTCTTGGCGAAGGGGTTATGAAAGCCCCGCTTGTGGGGAAGGCGGAGCACCAGGGGGGTTTGTCCGCCCTCAAAGCCGGGGCGAGGCCCTTTACCGGAGCGTGCTTTCTGCCCCCCGCGCCCTCGGCCGGAGAGGTCGCCCCGCCCGCTCCCCGTGCCCCGTCCGATCCGTTTGCGGGGACGGCGGGCACCCGGCGGGGGGCGCAGGTCGTGCAACTTCACCATCGCTCTTGCTCCTTCTGGGCAGGGGAGGGTTCTGCCTGGGCCTCCGGCACCTCTTCCACCCGCACCAAATGCTGGACGGCCTTCAGCATACCCCGAAGGGAAGGGGAGTCGGGGAACAGGACGCTCTGATGGAGCCGGCGCAGGCCCAGCGCCTGCACGGTCTTCTTATGATAGGCCTTGGAGCCGATGGGGCTCCGCACCAGGGTGATGCGCACCAGTTTGCCCATTCCTGCCGTTCCTTATGCAGCCGAAGCCTTTACCCCTTCTCTCTTGGCCATCTCCTGCTGGGGGTCTTTCAGGGATGCCAGGGCGTCCATGGTGGCCTTGGCCAGGTTCACAGGGTTGGTATTGCCCAGGGCCTTGGTGAGGATATCCCGGATGCCCGCTGCCTCCACCACTGCCCGCACCGTAGCACCGGCCACCACGCCGGTGCCGGGCACTGCGGGGCGCAGCATCACACTAGAGGCGTCAAACTTGGCAATCACCTCGTGGGGGATGGTGGAGCCCACCAAGGGGACCCGTATCATGTTGCGACGGGCAATGGCCTGGCCCTTCCGCACCGCATCGGGCACGGCATCGGCCTTGCCCAGGCCGATGCCCACATGCCCCTGCCCATCCCCTACCACCACTAAGGCGTTGAAGCGCAAGTGTTTCCCCCCGGCGGTTACCTTGGCCACACGGCGTATCATAATGACCTTTTCCTGGAGGTTGGCCTCCGGCAGGTCTTCCGCCTTGACCTTGGGGGCACGCTCATAGGGAGACGCCATTAGAACTGGAGACCTCCTTCCCGAGCAGCATCGGCTAGGGCCTTTACCCGCCCGTGGTAGCGGAACCCTCCCCGGTCAAAGACCACCTTCTCTATTCCCGCCATCTTTGCCCTTTGGGCAAGCAAGCGCCCCACCAAAACGGCCCGCTCCATCTTCCGCTGCCCTGTCGCCTGGTCCCGCACTTCCTTGTCCAGGTCGGAAGCCGAGACCAGGGTATGGCCACGGGTATCATCAATAATCTGTGCGTAGATATGCTTGTTACTACGGAAGACCGCCAAGCGTGGGCGGGCAGGCTGGCCCACAACCTTCTTCCGAATGCGCAAGTGCCGGCGAATACGCCGAAGACGGGGGGTTTTCCACCTGATCGGGATAGGCCACTTGGTGCGCACAACCGTCGTCGCCATACATCTTCACCTGGCTACTTCTTGGCCGCCTTCTTGCCCGGCTTCAGGACAATCACCTCGCCGGCGTAGCGGATGCCCTTCCCCTTGTAGGGGTCGGCCGGGCGCAGGGCACGGATCTGGGCAGCCAGTTGTCCTACTGCCTGCTTATCCAGGCCCGAGACGATGATACGGTTGCCCCCTTCCACTGCCAGTTTCACGCCGGGAGGAGGCGTTACCTCGGGTCGGGAGGCCATGCCCACCTGTAGGACAAGGGTGTTGCCCCGCAGTTCGGCGCGGTAGCCCACGCCGGTGATCTCCAGCGCCCTCTGGTAGCCCTGGGTAACGCCGGTCACCATGTTCTGCAAGAGGGCACGGGTAAGGCCGTGGAGGGCACGGTCTTTATTCTCGTTGGATGCCCGCTCCACCACGATGGCCCCATCCCGCACCTGAACGGTAACCCGGGGAGAGAAGGTCTGGGAGAGGGAGCCCAACGGCCCCTTCACTGTTACCCGGTTGCCTGGCTCCACGATGACCTGCACCCCGGGAGGGATAGGAATAGGACGGCGTCCGATGCGCGACATGGCTCTCCTACCACACAACACAGAGGACTTCGCCCCCGATGCCTCGCTTGCGGGCCTCGTGGCCAGGGAGGACGCCTTGGGGCGTAGTCAAAATGGCGACCCCCAATCGGCCGCGGACACGGGGAATTGCCCCCTTACCCACGTAAACCCGCAGGCCGGGTTTGCTGACCCGCTTGACGCCATGAATGAGGGGTTCCTTATCGGGAGAGTAAGCCAGATATATTTTCAGCGCTTTCCCCGCTCCGGAACGCACCTCCTCATAGCCGCGGATAAAGCCCTCCTCTTTCAGCACCCGGGCGATCTCCCGCTTGAGGCGGGAGGAGGGCACCAGCACCTCCTCCTTGCGCACCAGGCAGGCGTTGCGGATGCGGGTGAGCATATCAGCGATGGGGTCGGTAAGCATAGCCCTTCCTACCAACTGGCCTTCCGCACCCCAGGGAGTTCGCCTCGGAGGGCGAGGGTGCGGAAGCAGATACGGCACAGGCCGAAGTGGCGGATATAGGCCCGAGGTCTCCCGCAGAGGGAACACCGGTTCCTTTTGCGCACCGCATACTTGGGCGGGCGCAGGGCCTTGGCGATCATGGCCTTGCGTGCCATAGATCCTCTCTCCTCTTTACTTCTATTGTATCCTGTTTAGGGGTCTTTTACGCCCCTGCCGGTGCTCTCTCCCGTGCGAAAGGCAGACCCAGGAGTTCCAGCAGGCGCATCCCTTCCCGGTCGGAGCGGGCGGTGGTGCAGATATTCACTTGCAGACCCCGCAAGCGGTCAATCTGCCCGTATTCAATCTCCGGGAAGATGATCTGCTCGGCAATACCCAGGGAGTAGTTGCCCCTCCCGTCGAAGGCATTGCGGGGTGTCCCTCGGAAGTCCCGAAGGCGGGGCAGAGCAGCGTAGAACAACTTCTCCAGGAAGAAATACATGCGGTCGCCCCGCAGGGTGCACATGACACCGATAGGCTGGCCCCGTCTGACCTTGAAGGATGCGATGGCCTTTTTGGCCCGGGTTACCACCGGCTTCTGGCCCGAGATGAGGGAGAGGTCTCGGACGGCAGACTCCACAGCCTTGGGGTTGGTAACCGCTTCGCCCAAGCCGATGTTGAGCACCACTTTCGTGACGCGGTGGACTGCCAAAGGGTTGCTGTAGCCGAACTCCCGCATAAGGGTGGGCACCACCTCTTCCCGGTAAACACGCAAGAGACGAGGCACCACCCGTCCCTGGGGGGCCCTGGCGCGAGGGGGGCGGGCCTCTGGCTGTGGTGGGGCGGAGGTGCCTTCAGCGGGCACAGGCTGGCCCTCCGGCTGGCGTGGCCTGTCTGGCCTGCCCTGACGCTGAGGCTCCCCGGCTGGGGCCTCGGCCGAAGGGGCCGGGGCTGGGCTGGGGCGTGCTCCCCGGCGGGGGCGTGGGGCAGGGGCAGAAGGCTCCTGCCCCGGGAGGGTTACTGGCTGGTCTCGATCGTCTCGTGGCATCGCTTACAGACCCTCACTTTGCGTCCGTCCTGAAGAACCTGGAAACCGACCCGCACCGGCTTCTGGCAATGGGGGCACACCACCCGCACCTTGGACCAATGAAGGGGCGCCTCCAGGGCCACAATACCCCCCTGGCGCACGCCGGGGCGAGGGCGTAGATGGCGTTTGAGGATGTTGACCCCCTCCACGATGACCCTTTGCTCCTTAGGGAAGACCCTTTGCACACGCCCCTTCTTACCCCGATCCTTCCCTGCCATAACCATCACCGTGTCGCCTTTACGGATCTTCTGCGCCATAGTGGGCCTCCAGTCTACACGACCTCAGGGGCCAGGGAGAGGATGCGGGTGAACTCCCTTTCCCGCAGTTCCCGGGCCACCGGCCCCAGCACACGAGTCCCCAGGGGGTTCTTGCCGTCGCCCAGAATGACGGCAGCGTTGTCGTCAAAGCGCACATAGGTGCCATCGGGCCGGCGATAGGGGCGGGCCTGGCGCACGATGACTGCCCGCACCACTTTTCCCTTCTTCACAGGGTCGGGGGCGTTGGGGATGGCCTCTTTCACCGAGGCGATGATGATGTCCCCCAACCGGGCGTAGCGACGGTAACTGTAGCCCGGGATATTGATGCACATAATGACCTTGGCCCCCGAGTTATCGGCCACCACCAGCCGGGTGTAGCGCTGGATCATGGTTGCCTCTCTCCTTCAGGGGGTGGTGTGGCGACGGCCTGCTCCACGCCCACGTCCACCGCCTGGGGCGCTACTTCGGGAACCTCGCCCCGACGGAGGACCTCCTTGACCACCCAGCGCTTGGTCTTGGAGAGGGGGCGGACCTCCACCACCCGCACGGTATCGCCCGGTCGGCACTCCTGGCGGGGGTCGTGGGCGTAGAGTTTGGTGATACGGCGAAGGGCTTTCTTGTAGAGGGGATGGTGCTGCACCCACTCTACGGCGACCACCACCGTCTTTTGCATCTTGGCACTGACTACACGGCCGATGTATTCCCTATGGTGCGCCATGCTCTATCCCCAGTTCCCGCTCCCGCAAGACGGTAAGGACACGGGCAATGGTTTTGCGGATGCGCTTGATCTCCTGGTAGTTCTCCAGTTGGCGGGTATGCCACCGCCAGCGCAGGTTGGCCAGTTCTCGGTAGAGGTCCTGCACCTCTTTGCGCAGGTCCTCTGTGGCCTTGGATCGGATGTCGGGCAGACGCATGTAGGGCATGGCTAGGCCTCCGTAGCCTCGGCCTGGGCCTCCAGGAAGTCGGAGCGGTGCACGATCCTGACAGGGATGGGGAGTTTGTCGGCTGCCTGGCGCAAGGCGTCCAGGGCCGTATCCCGGGGGAGGCCGGCCACCTCAAAGAGGATACGGCCCCGCTTGACCACAGCAACCCAGTGATCCACCGCCCCTTTCCCGCCCCCCATACGGGTCTCCAGGGGCTTCTTGCTGACCGGCTTGTCGGGGAAGACCCGAATCCACACCTGTCCGCCCCGCTTGAGGTGGCGGGAGATGGCACGGCGCGCCGCCTCAATCTGGCGGGCGGTGAGCCAGCAAGGCTCCAGGGCCTTCAGGCCCCACTCCCCGAACTCCAGGGTAACGGCGCCGGCGGAGACGCCCTTACGCCGTCCCCGATGGGCCTTCCGATACTTGACACGCTTCGGCTGGAGCATTTACTGCTCCCCTCCTGGAGATTCGCTCCCTTCGGCGGGGATGGTTACCTGGATAGGGCGGGCCTCCTCTGGAGTTACCTCCGTTTCAGCCAGGCTGGGCGGGAGCACGTCCCCCCTGTAGATCCACACCTTCACGCCGATGCGGCCCATAATGGTGAGGGCCTCGGCAACGGCGAAGTCTACATCCGCGCGGATGGTGTGCAAGGGGAGACGCCCCATCATCACCTTCTCCCGGCGGGCGATCTCGGCTCCCCCCAGCCGCCCGGCGACGGCGATCTTCACCCCCTTGGCCCCCGCTTGCATGGCCCGGGTGGCGGCCTGGAGCATGGCACGGCGGTGGCCCACCCGTTTCTCCAACTGCTCAGCGACGCTACGAGCCACCAGGATAGCCTCCAGTTCCGGCTTCTCTATCTCCTGCACATCCACTTTGACCCGCTGGGAGGTGAGGGCTTCCAGGGCCTTCCCCAAATCCCGCACCCGTTTGCCATCCCGTCCGATGACCACGCCGGGGCGGGCGGTATGGATGGTTACCCGCACCTGCTGGGAGTCCCGCTCTATTTCCACCTTGCTGATGGCTGCATCCCGCCCATAGGACTCGGCGATGGCGTGGCGAATGCGCAAGTCCTCCAGCAACTGCTGGCGATACTGAGTGTCCTTGGGGGCAAACCAGTGGGTCTGCCAGTCCTTTATAAGGGTCTGTCCTAGACCTACCCCCAAGCGGAATCCGATGGGATGCGTTTTATGCCCCACTTACTCCTCCTCGTCCACCACGATGGTGATATGACAGGTGCGCTTCAGGATAGGACTAATGCGCCCTCGTGCCTGGGGACGGGCTCGCTTGAGGCGGGGACCATCGTCGGCGTAAGCCGAGACGATGCGCAGGGCATCGGGCACCATCATCTGGTTGTGCTCAGCGTTGGCGATGGCCGACTCCAGGGTCTTCAGGACGGCTTTGGCCGAGGGGCTGGGCAGGAAGCGCAGGATGGCCTGGGCTTCGGAGACCTTCTTGCCCCGAATGAGGCCCAGCACTCGCCGGACCTTTTTCGGCGACTGCCCGTAGTTTCTGGTCACCGCGCGCACAGGCATAGGTTCCTCCTAGGAGGTGCCGGGGGCCTGCCCGCCGGGGGTGGTTTTGGTAACGCCCGTGGTCTTTTCCGCACGGGCGGAATGCCCCCGGAAGGTGCGGGTGGGGGCGAACTCCCCCAGGCGGTGCCCCACCATGTTCTCGGTGATGAAGACAGGGATATGGCGACGACCATCGTGCACCGCGATGGTGAGGCCCACCATCTCGGGCAGGATCATAGACGCCCGAGACCAGGTCCTGATAACCACCTTCTCCCCGCTCTGGCGGGCCTTCTGCACCTTCTTGAGTAGTTTGGGATGGACATAGGGACCTTTCTTAGCCGATCGCCCCATAGCCTATCCTTCTCCGTTTCACGATAAAGCGGTCGGTCTTCTGATTTCGGCGGGTCTTCACCCCCAGGGCCGGCTTCCCCCACTTGGTCTTGGGGCCTTTGAGACCGATGGGGTTGCGCCCCTCACCCCCGCCGTGGGGATGGTCTCGGGGGCTCATAGCCTTGCCTCGCACCTCGGGTCGCCATCCTTTCCACCTGCGACGGCCAGCCTTGCCCAGGCTCACATTCTGGTGCTCCACGTTACCCACCTGTCCAATGGTGGCGTAGCACTCCCCCAGGATGCGCCGAACCTCGCCCGAGGGCAGGCGCACCAGGGTATAGCGCTCCTCCCGTGCCATAACCTGGGCGGCGGAGCCGGCGCTCCGGACGATCTGCCCACCCTTTCCCCGGTGCAGTTCAATGTTGTGCACCAGGGTGCCGATGGGGATGAGGCGCAGAGGCAGGGCGTTGCCGGGTTTCACCTCCGCATCTGGCCCCGCCGTGAGGGTATCGCCCACCTGCACCCCCACAGGCCACAGGATGTAGCGCCGTTCCCCGTCGGGGTATTCCAGGAGGGCCAGACGGGCGGTGCGGTTGGGGTCATATTCTATAGCGATCACTTTGGCAGGCTCGTGGAGGCGGTCGTAGCGCTTGAAGTCCACACGGCGATACATGCGCTTGTGTCCGCCCCCCCGGTGGCGGGTGGTAATGCGCCCCTGGTTATTGCGCCCCCCGCTTTTGCGCAATGGCTCCAGCAGGTCCTTCTCCGGCTCCTCCTTGGTGATTTCCGAGAAGTCGGGAAGGACCGCCTGGCGCAGGCCGGGGGTAACGGGCTTGAAGGTCTTCAGTCCCATTTTTAGCCTTCCAGGATGGGGATTTTCTGGCCGGGCTTGAGGGTAACAATGGCCTTCTTGTAGCCAGGCTTCTGCACCCAGCGGGGGCCGAAGCGCTTGCGCTTCCCCTTCACCCGAATGATATTCACCCGCACCACATCCACCCCAAAAAGGCGCTCTACCGCCTGCTTTATCAGCCCTTTATTGGCCCGGGGATCCACTTCAAAGGAGTAGCGCCCTTGCTCCTGCAGGCGCAGGGACTTTTCAGTAATGAGGGGACGGCGCAGAACAGAGGTGAGTTGGGCGATGTCGGTCATAGCGCTACTCCCTTAGGCAGGCACCGGGACCTTACGGCGGGGGCGTTCCTGTGCCCACAGGGCTTCTATCCTCCGCACCGCCGAAACGGTCAGAAGGAGATGGTCGTAGGTGAGGAGGTCCAGGGCGTTGAGGGTATGGGCCGGGAGCGACTTCACCCCCTCCAGGTTGCGAGTCGCCGCGGCCAGGCGGGGGTCGGCCTCATCGGTTACCACCAGGCACTTCCCGGCGATACCCAGCGCCTTCAACACGTCCACCATCTCCCTGGTCTTCCCCTGTAAGGAGAGGGTGTCCAGGAGGGTGATTTCCCCGGAACGCACTTTGTCGGAAAGGAGGATGCGGATGGCCTGACGGCGCAGGCGCCGGGGGATGCGCTGGTGGTAGTCCCGGGGGTGTGGGCCGAAGACCACGCCTCCGTGGCGCCACTGGGGTTCTCGAATGCTCCCGTGGCGGGCCCGGCCGGTGTGCTTCTGGGGCCAGGGCTTGCGTCCACCCCCGCTTACCTCGGCACGGGTTTTGGTGTCGTGGGTGCCCACCCGGCGATTAGCCTGCTGGGCCACCACGACCTGATGCACGAGGGCAGAGTTCATGGGCTGGCCGAACACCTCTTCCCGCAGGGTGACTTGCCCCACGACCTCGCCCTTCTGGTTCTTGACAGGCAGTTCCATAGTCTACTTCCTAGACCTTTTGGCGAGCCGAATCACCAGGAGACCATTGACGGGACCCGGCACAGCGCCTTTTACGAACAGGAGGTTGCGCTCGGGGTCAACAGCCACCACCTCCAGGTTGCGGACGCTCACCCGCTGGTCGCCCATGTGGCCGGCCATACGCAGCCCCTTGAGCACCCGTCCCGGGAAGGTAGTGGAGCCTACCGAACCGGGGGCGCGGTGGCGGTCGCTCTGGCCGTGCGTCTTGGGACCACCTCGGAAGTGGTGGCGCTTCACCACGCCGGCGAAGCCCCGCCCCTTGGAGCGCCCCTCTACATCCACCCTGTCCCCCGGCTTGAAGATGTCCACGGTAACCTTCTGCCCCACCTGCACATCACCCAGGTCGTCCACCCGCACCTCCCGGAGGTGGCGCAGGAGCAGGCCGACGGGGCGCAGGTGCCCCGCCTCGGGGCGGGTCAGGGGCTTCAGGTCGGCGGGGCGCAGGTCCTTCAGACGCACCCCGGGCTTGAGGGTGCCCACCTCTTCAAAGCCCAACTGCACCGCCGAGTAACCATCCCGGCCCGGGGTGCGCACCTGGGTAACCCAGCACGGCCCCGCCTGAATGGCGGTAACCGTCACGAGACTTCCATCTTCCTGGAAGCGCTGGGTCATGCCCAGTTTCTTGCCCAGCAGACCCGCTACCGGCATGGCTTCCTCTACGCCTTCACCTGGATATCCACCCCCGCCGGCATATTCAGCCGGGAGAGGGTCTCCAGAGTCTTGGAGGTGACTTCCCGAACATCAATAAGGCGTTTGTGTATGCGCAGTTCAAAGTGCTCCCGGGAGTCTTTGTCAATATGGGGGGAGCGAATGACGCAGAAGCGCTTCACCTTGGAGGGAAGCGGGACCGGGCCGGCCACCACCGCCCCTGTCTGCTCGGCCACCTCCACTATTTGCCGGGCCGACTGGTCCAGGATGCGGTGGTCAAAGGCCCGCAGAATGATACGGATATGCGGTCGTTGCTTGGCCATTAGTCAGCAACTCCTTAGGCTATGCCTGTGTGCCCTGCAGCGGGAGCCACACTGGGGCACACGTCCCTGCTCCTTTGTCTAAGTGCCCTTTTACAGGGCCAAAAATCATCATGCCACACTTCTAGCCCGCTGTAAAGCCTCCCAGGATTGGTTTCTGCCCGGGCTATGCCCGCACCAGCACCTTCTGGGCGATGGCGTCGGGGGCTTCCTGGTAGTGGTGGAACTGGAGGGAGTAGCTGGCTCGCCCCTGGGTAAGGGAACGGAGCACCGTGGCATAACCGAAGGTTTCGGCCAGAGGCACCAGGGCACGAATGATCTGAGTGTCGCCCTGGCCCTCAAGGGACTGAACCTGGGCACGGCGGGCGTTGAGGTCGGCCAGCACATCCCCCAGGTATTCGGACGGTGTAACGACCTCCAGGGCCATAATCGGTTCCAGGAGGACCGGGGCGCCACGCTTCAGCGCCTCCCGCATGGCCATGCTCCCCGCCACCTTGAAGGCCATGTCGGAAGAGTCGACCGGGTGGTAACTGCCGTCCACCAGGGCGACCTTCACATCTACGACGGGATAGCCCCCCAGCACCCCGTTCTCCAGGGCCTCCCGCACCCCTTGTTCCACGGCGGGGATGAACTCCTTGGGGACGACCCCGCCCACGATGCGGTTTTCAAACTGGACCCCGCTCCCCCGAGGCAAAGGCTCCACCTCCAGCCACACATGGCCATACTGGCCCCGCCCCCCTGTCTGGCGGATGAAGCGCCCCTCAACGCGCACGGGCTGGGAGATGGTCTCCCTGTAGGAGACCTTGGGCCGACCAACCCGTGCCTGAACCCCAAACTCCCTCCGCATCCGGTCCACCAGCACCTCCAGGTGCAGTTCCCCCATCCCGGAGATGAGGGTCTCGCCGGTTTCCGGGTCGTAGCGCACCTTGAAGGTGGGGTCCTCTTCTGACAGCCGCCGCAAGGCGTTGTCCAGGTGCTCCTGGTCGGCCTTGGTGCGGGGCTCCACCGAGACCGAGAGAACCGGCTCGGGGAAACGGGGAGGTTCCAGAATGATGGGAGCCGATTCGTCGCAGAGGGTGTCGCCTGTGAAGGTGTTTTTCAGGCCAATGGCAGCCCCGATATGTCCCGCCTCCAGGGTGTCCACCTCTTCCCGGTGCTGGGCGTGCATCCGCACTACCCGCCCGAAGCGCTCCCGCAGGCCCTTGCTGGCGTTATAGACCACCGCCCCTGACTTGGCCACCCCCGAGTAGACCCGGAAATACACAAGCCGGCCGATGTAGGGGTCGCTCATGACCTTGAAGGCCAGGGCGCAGAGGGGCTGGTCGGCCTGGGGGAGGCGCTCCACCTTCTCACCGGTGCGCGGGTCGGTGCCCTGCACAGGGGGCATATCCAGGGGTGAGGGCAAATAGGCCAGCACCGCGTCTAGAAGGGGTTGGATGCCCTTGTTACGGAGCGCGGATCCGCACAGGACGGGCACAAGGGTATATGAGAGGGTGGCTCGGCGCAGGGCATGATATATCTCTTCCTTGGGGAGAGGCACCCCCTCCAGGTATTTGGCTAGGAGGGTATCGTCGGTCTCCGCCACCCGTTCTATCAGGCGCTCCCGCCATTGGCGGGCCGTCTCTCGCAGATCCTCGGGGATGGGCACCTCCACAGGGGGCCTGGGGTCATCGCTCTCGTAGATGTAGGCTTTCTCCTCGATAAGGTCGACCATCCCCCGGAAGGCGCTCTCCGCCCCAATGGGTATCTGAACGGGGACGGGACGGGCCTTGAGGCGATGGGCGATCATGTCCACCGTTCGGAAGAAGTCAGCACCGGTGCGGTCCATTTTGTTGACGAAGCAGATGCGCGGCACACGATACCTGTCCGCCTGACGCCAGACGGTCTCGGTCTGGGGCTGGACGCCGGCCACGGCATCGAAGATGACGACGCCCCCATCCAGGACCCGCAAACTGCGCTCCACCTCGGCGGTGAAGTCCACATGGCCGGGGGTGTCAATGATGTTGATGTGGTAGTCACGCCAAAAGCAGACAGTGGCGGCAGCGGTAATCGTGATGCCCCGTTCTCGCTCCTGGGGCATCCAGTCCATCACGGCGGTGCCGGTGTCCACCTCGCCGATCTTGTAGGTGCGCCCGGTGAAGTAAAGGACCCGCTCGGTAATGGTGGTCTTGCCCGCGTCAATGTGGGCGATGAAGCCGATATTGCGCACCCGTTCCAGAGGGAAAGAAGTAGCCATAGGCGTGCATACTCCAGGACGAGGGGGGACTTACCAGCGATAGTGCACGAAGGCCCGGTTGGCCTCGGCCATTTTGTGCAGGTCTTCCCGGCGCTTCACCGCGGCGCCTTCCCCTTTGGCGGCATCGAGGATTTCGCTCGCCAGGCGCTCTTCCATAGGCCGTCCCGAACGGGCACGGGCAGCCTGCACGATCCAGCGCATGGCCAGGGCCCGTCCCCGCCGGGGGTGCACCTCCACAGGAACCTGGTAGGTTGCCCCACCCACACGGCGGGGCTTCACCTGCAGGAGAGGGGTGGCCCGCCGAATGGCTTCCTCCACCACTTCTAGCGGGGGGCGGTTCGTCTGGGCTTCTATCCGTGCCAGAGCCCGGTAGACGATACGCTGGGCAACGGTCTTCTTCCCCCGCTGCATTACCTTGTTGATGAGGCGGGCGACCGTCTCGCTGTTATAGACCGGGTCCGGTTTGACCGGCCGAGGTTCAGCCCTGTGGCGTCGCATCTGTGACTCGTCCCCTTAAGCCGATGGGGAAGGGGTTGTCCCCTTCTTGCCTTTCTTTGCCCCGTATTTACTCCGCCCCTGCTGACGGTTGGCCACACCCGCAGCGTCCAGAGCCCCACGGATAATATGGTAGCGCACACCGGGCAGGTCGGGAACACGCCCGCCCCGCACCAGCACTACCGAGTGCTCCTGGAGGTTATGGCCCTCTCCGGGGATGTAGGCGGTAACCTCCACCCCGTTAGTCAAGCGCACACGGGCTATTTTCCGCAGGGCGGAGTTGGGTTTCTTGGGGGTCATGGTGCGCACCACGGTGCACACCCCCCGGCGTTGGGGAGCACCGCGCGGGTCATAGACCCGCTCGTTCCGCAGGGAGTTGTAGCGGAAGTGCAGTGCCGGCGCCTTGCTTTTGGAGCGTGTCCGCACCCGCCCCTTCCGCACCAGTTGATTGATGGTAGGCATGCCTCTCCTATCGCTTCTTTTCCTTTCAAGGTTTCACTATAGCAGAAGGCGCCTAGGCCGTCAACCACCTGGGGAGCATCTCCTAGCCCATACACGGGGAGAGCACCCAACTCGGCTCTCTGGCCTGGGGCTCCCCTTCGTGGGGCTTGAAAACGTGCTGAGCGTCCCAGCGGCTGGGATGGGTTGTAGAGAGGGGCCACCGTTGGTCCAATTTCCTGTATCATATGGGCCAAGATGGGCATCCTCGCTCCTGCAAAGGTGCCCGGCCGGGGGCGTGTCTTCCACGGGTGGTGGATAGTGGGGGCCGCCTTCTTGGCCGACTTTGTGATGGCCGGGACGGGCGTCTACGCCTTTAGCGTGCTCTTGCGTCCTATGGCCCAGAGCCTGGGGTGGAGCCTCAGCACCCTGACCGGTGCTCTCATCCTGCACTCCACGGTGGCAGGTCTCCTGAGCCCCTTTATCGGACCCCTAGTGGACCGACGGGAGGGGGCACGCATCCTGATGGCCGTGGGGGCGATAGTGGGCGGGCTAGGGCTAATGGCGATTAGCCTTGTGCAGACGCCCCTGCAGTTCTATTTGGCCTTTGGCCTTGTGGGGGCGGTAACCACCCTCTCCTCCGGATTCCTGGTCTCCAGCACGGTGGTATCCAAATGGTTTGTGCGCTACCGGGGTCGGGCGCTGGCCATCGCCGCCATGGGTATCTCGGCCGGGGGTGTGGCCCTCATCCCCTTGACCAACTGGCTCCTGGGGATGGTAGGCTGGCGGGCAACCTGGCAGGTGCTGGGCCTCATCGCCCTCGTTGTAGTCGCCCCGCCTGCGCTTCTGTTGGTGCGCCGTCGGCCCGAGGATATGGGGCTTCTGCCCGATGGGTTGCCCGCCTCTGTTGCCAGTGCATCCGGCGGGCCTGCACCGGCCCCCGAGGTGGTGTGGACATTGAGATCCGCCCTACGCACCCCCGCCCTGTGGCTGGTGTTGGCTTCCACCAATCTCGCCTTGATGGGGTTGCAGGGTGTGCTGGTGCATCAGATCGCTATGTTGCAGGAGCGTGGCCTCACACGAGACCAATCCGCCGTGGTGGGCACCGTGTTGACGGTGTTCGCTCTGGTAACCAAGCCGGTGTGGGGCCTGCTAGCGGAGCGGATACCGGTGCGGTATCTCCTCTCGGCGGTTTCGTGGGGGTGTGGTCTGGGTGTGGGGCTTCTGCTGGCGACCCGGACGGTGCCCATGGGC
>BEHZ01000030.1 GCA_002923335.1 bacterium HR23
TGTTCGGGTTCAGTATGCTCGGGGACGCCCTACGGGACCTGCTGGACCCCCGTTTACGGGGCAGGCAGTAAGGCTTTCCTGCCACCTCCCCCTTCCCTCTAAGGGAACATTTGTTCTATTCTTCTGCCCAGACGACTGAAGGAGGTGGCGTTATGGCCCTGACCATGGCGGAAGCCAGCAAACTCTCCAACGATGTGCTCCTGCGGGGGGTTGTGGAGACCATTGTGCAGGAGAGCCCCGTTCTGCAGATGCTCCCCTTTATAGAGGTGGTGGGCAACGGGCTCACCTATGTGCAGGAGAACACCCTCCCCACTGCCCAGTTCTACGATGTGGGCGACACGTGGGCCGAATCCACCCCCACCTTCACCCAGGTAACGGCGACCCTGCGCATCCTGGGTGGGGATGCGGATATAGATAACTTCCTGCGCACCACCCGCTCCAACATCCAGGACCTGGAATCCGCCGTGGTGCAACTGAAGGCCAAAGCCCTCCGCATGCAGTTTGAAGACACCTTCATCAACGGCGATACCGCCCTCAACCCCAAAGCCTTTGACGGCATAGACAAACTCACCCCTGCCGGTCAAACGGTCAGCATGGGGCCTAACGGGGGCACCCTGACCCTGGACAAACTGGACGAACTGATAGACAAGGTGCGGGGCGGGAAGCCCCATCTGCTCCTCATGTCCCGTCGCTCCCGGCGCAAACTCACCGCCCTGGCACGGGCCGCCGGCTCCGGCCTCATCGTGGCGGACCGCAACCAGTTCGGCCAAATGGTGGAGTTCTACGACGGCATCCCTATCGCTGTCAACGACTTCATCCCCGACAACAAGACGGTGGGCACCGCGACGGACTGCTCCACCATCTACGCCCTCCAGGTGGGAGAGGGGGCGGTGATGGGCCTCACCGCCCCCGGGGGCCTCACGGTGGAGCGGGTCGGTTCCCTGGAGAGCAAGGATGCTACCCGCATCCGTGTGAAGTGGTATGTTGCGCTAGCGGTGTTCAACACCCTGAAGGTGTCTAAAATCGTCGGCGTCCGGGACTAGGGCCCCACAGGGGCCTCGCGCACCAGCACCACCAGGAGGGTTAGAGCCATGCCTGCCATCCCCAGCACCGTGAGCACCACCGACGCCCCCACCAGGGCGAAAGACGACGCCCATCGAGTCCGGGGGAGGAGCAAGGGCACGACGCTGACTCCCCACAGGGGCAACACCAGGGGGCGCAGGGGCTGGGCCTGGGGGATCAGCCCGAGGAAGGCCCCCGCCGCCCAGAAGGCCAGCCCCGCCGCCACCACCCCTAGCCCCCGAGCGATGACCTCATCGCCCAGACGGGGCTGGCGTCCACGCCCCAGCAGGTGCCTCTGGGCGGTGAACAGGGCGCCCCACACCAGCACCCCCCATCCGGCGATGACCAACAGCGTCGCAAAACTCATGCCTCCAGCATATCTCGCCTCCTGCACGGGGCCAAGCCATCGGAGGTAGCCCATGCCCAATGTGCGCCTGGACGCCAATGCGATTCCCAAGGGGCCTATCTACGACCCCACACCCTCCGCCATGCACCGCTCCGCCGTTAGCGCCGTGGACACCGCCGACCCGTCCGGCACCGCCGGCATAGACACCGACGGCTACGAGGAGTGCCGGTTTGACTTGGACATCGCCGGGAGCGGGTTCACCAGCCTGGAGGTGCAGGTGCTCTTCTGGAACCCCCGCCAGGGGGCGTGGTTCGGAGGCGGGAAGCGCCTCTTCACCGCCCCCGGCAGGTATGCCCTGGCGGTGTCCGTGCGGGGGCAAAGGGTCTTCCTGAAGGTAACCGCCTTCACCGGCACCTCTTTTACCCTGAACGTGGATTACACCCTTAGTTAGGAGGAGGAGATGCCTCTACGTTTGGCAGGTGAGATGCTCACCGTGAACGGGGTGGACGGCCTCGGATGGCTACGGGAGGTGCGGGCGTGGGACGCCAGCCCTGCCTTGGTGGTGGACCAGCAGGGCACCGGACGCCTCCTGGAACTGCGCAAGGCAGGTTCCGCTGTATGGTTGGTGGACTCCTCGGGCCACTTCCTGGCCGCCCTTGATGGGTGGTGGGATATTGGCCAACCGGGAGCCAACAGGCCACGCCATATCTACACCTGGGGAGATGTGTGGGCAGGGTCCTGGCTCCGTGCAGGATACGGCGCATACCTGGGCGGGGTCTCCCCTTCCTGGTGGAAGTTTGACCCCCAGGCGACCAGGTTCCTCATCCGGGACGATACCAGCGCCCTGGACAAAGTGGCCATTACTCGGGGGGTGCTCCCTGCGGATGGCGCCACCGCCCTCTCCCTGGAGCGCCGTGCCGGAGGCGCCAGCGCTTTAGTCGCCGTCCAATGGAAGGACGCCTCCGCCCTCTCGGCCGGCGATAAGGTGCTCCTTTTGGCCGGTTAGAACCCTAACAGGAGGTGGCAATGCCCAGACAAGTAGTCTTTGACACCATCGCCATTGATTACGGGCGGGTGGAGGTCTCCCCCGAGGGGGGCGTGCGCCTGGTGGTGCACTACAGGGTGGCCTCCTCTACGGCGCCGGACTATGCCCAGTGGAAGGACAGGGATGTGTCTGCCCTGCTGACTCCCGAGGAACAGCAGACCATACGCGCCATGGCGGGGCGTATCCACCAGGCCCTGGTGCAGGAGGAACTGGCGTGAGGCTGAAGGCCCAGGACCTCCTGCGCTTGCGCCGTCTGCACCTGGCCCTCCAAAGGGCTAAGGTCGCCCTCGCCCACGCCCAGGCCGATTGGGAGGAAGCGGTGGCGGAGATAGAGGAGGCTTACGGCCTGGTGGGGAGGCGGGTGCAGGTGGACATCGCCACAGGGGAGATACAGGTAGAGGAAGCCCTCAAGACGCCCCCTATCTCCCAGGAGGCACGGCCATGAGCCTTCCCGCCCTGCGTGCCTTGCTTCGCCAGGACCTGAAGGACACCGATCCCGGCGCCTACCGCTGGAGCGATGCCGACCTGGACCGCCACCTCCAGCATGCTGTCCGCGACCTCTCCCTGGCCATCCCCCGGGAGACCCAGGCGGAGTTGACCACCACACCTGGCACTCGGAGCGTGTCCCTGGCGGGCCTCCCCGACCTCGTGCGGGTTGAGGCAGTGGAATACCCTGTAGGGCAGTGGCCCCCCTCCTATGTCCTCTTCAGCCTTTGGGGGAGCACCCTTACCCTCCTGGTGGACCCGCCTCCCCAAGGGGCCGAGCCGGTGCGCATCTACTACGGACGCCTCCACACCCTGGACGCCACCACCTCCACCATTCCCCCGCACCTGGAGGAACTCGTGGTGATGGGCGCCAGCGCCTATGCGGCCCTGGAGTGGGCCAGTTTCGCCACCAACCGCTCCAACCTGGGCGGGCCGGAGACCTGGCGCCACTTCCTTACCTGGGGGAAGGAGCGCCTCGCCCTTTTCCACCGCTCCCTGGACCGCCTAGCGGCCAACAACCGCCTCCGCCCTCGCCGTCTGTATGCCCCTGCGGAGGTGAGCCCCTCCCGCACCGACCCCTTCTCCGGCTAGCCATGCACCCCCTTACCTCCTCCCTTCGCTCCGCCCAGCAATCGGCGACCGGCGAGCCGGTGGTGCGGGTCAACCTTCGGGATACTCTGGCCGGCGCTCTTCGCCCGCGCCTTCAGCCCCTTTACCAGGGGAGCGAGCCCCCCTTCTTCCACGCCTCGGCAGTGGCGGGCGACGGCTCCCTATTGCGCGCCCGCACCGAGCCGGGCACTGGCAGGCTCTTGCTCCAGCGGGTCCCTGCCCCCGCCCCCGGCGCCGACTTCTCCCTCTGCACACAGGTGGATACCGCGTCCCTAGTCTCCGGCATTGCCCTGGCGGCCCGTGGGCCCAACGCCTTGCTCTGCTTCGTGGACTTGAACGATGGGCGCACCATCTACGCACGGGAAAGCACGGACTACGGCGCCACCTGGGGGGCACGCCAAACGGTGGCAGTGGCGCCCGAGGGCACCACCGTGGGCCACCTGGCGTGCGCCTACAACTCCGCTGGTGTCCCCGCCCTCTTTTACTCCCTTCCCCAAGGGGTCTATGGGTGCACCCGTAACGGGGGCTCCTGGAGCACCCCCGCCTTCTGGGGCATCATTACCGCCCAGGTTCTCGGCATAGGGGTCGCCTACTGGGGCGACTGGCACTTAGCCGTGGCCGGCCGGGAATCCCCCTCCCAGGATGCCCTTGTGTGGACACGCACCTTCGGCGACGGCGGCGTCTTCCCCTTCAAGACCTGGGGGCCGGTGCGGGAGGTCCTGCGGGCACGAGCGGGAAGCGGAACCCTCTACCGCTACCCCTCCCTGGCGGTGGCCGACCCCCTCTCCGATGCCTACCGCCTCACCCTGGTGGAGGACCTGGACGGCACCCCGACCCTCCACTGGATGGCCACCCTGCCGGGCACCTCCTTCACCGATGCCCTCTGGAAGGAGCCGGTGGCCGTTGACCTCCCCGCCCCCTATGGGGCGTGCCTGGCCACAGGGGGCGGGCGCCTCTTTCTCACCACCCCCTCCCGAGTGTGGATGGGTGGCCTCTCCCTTGCCCTGCAGGACGCCTCGGCCGACCTCCTTTCCCTGCGCTGGGAGGAGGGGACAAACGGCGGAGAGGGCACCCTCCTCCTGCGCAACGACCACGGAGCCTACAACGCCCTCTCCCTCGGCTGGGAGGTGCTCTGCGCCCTGGGCTACCGCACTGCCGAGGGGGAGGAGGTGCTCCTGCGCCTGGTGGGATGGGTGGAGGGCTGGGAACGCCTCCTGCTGGAGGGGCTTCCCCTGGTGCGTCTGCAGGTGCGGGACGCCTGGGGCCTGCTGGAAGACTGGAGGGCGCGCCGTCAGTTCTCCTGGAAGGGGGGAAGCGCCTTGGTGGCCGACATTCTGGCCTTCCTCCTCCGCCGGGTGGGCCTCTTCCTAGACGCCTCACAAGCCAGCGCCTTGGCTTTCCAGCGCAAGCCCGCCTTTACCCTGCCCCCAGGCACCTCAGCAGCCGAAGGAGTGCGCCGACTTCTGGACCCCTTGCCCGATCGCCTCCTCTTCCGGGGCACCCTGGGGATGCTGAAGGAGCGTCGGCCCGATGCCCCCACCGACTATACCTACGGCCCTTCGCACCCCATCCAGGAGGGGTGGTGGGGGAGCCGTGCCTTCTCTGCCAACCGTCTCCAGGTGTTGTGGGTGGGGGGTATCCAGGAGGCTCTGGCCTGGGAGGACCTCTGGGCGGTAGGGGAGCACCTGCGCCAGGTGCGGGACATGAACGAGACCTCGGCCGAGGGCGCACGGGGGCGTGCCCTGCGGGAGATATCCCGCCTCCGCCAGGAGGGGACCAGGGCGACCATCGCCATACGCCCCAACTGCGCCCAGGAGGTAGAGGACATCGTCGCTATAGAGGATGAACGGCTGGGGCTAGCCGGGGAGCGTTTCCGGGTGGTGGGCATTACTTGGGAGTTCGCCCGCTGGCCTCGCCCCCGCTGGCGCCAGACCCTTGCCCTTCAGGGGCTGTAAGGGGGGAGTATGCTCCGCCTGGGCATCCTGCGGGCCTTTGACACCACCACCTACCGGGCGCAGGTGCAAATGGAGGGGAGCACCGGCCTGTGGATGGAGGATGTGCCCGTCGCCCGTAACATCCCACCGGCTGAGATGGTGGAGGGGCGACGGTGCCTCCTGGCCCTTTTTGACCCCTCCAACCCCTCGGACATGGTGGTGGTCGCCGTCTTCGTCGCCCCCGCCTAATCCCCCGGGGCCTTCCCCCCTTCTCACCCCCGACCTGATGGCGTATGATACAGCCAAATGCGCAAGGGGGTGTGTCGTGCCCGAGGTGGAACTGCTCCTCACCGGCTTCACCTTCAACACGGACCAGGGCAGGCTGGGCCTCTCCACCTGTGTGCTCATTCGTGGTCGGCAGACCATCCTGGTGGACACCGGCCCCATGGGCCGTCGGGAACTGCTGGTCAACGCCCTGCGCCAGCGGGGCCTTGCCCCGGACGGCGTCCAGATGGTCGTGCTCACCCACGCTCACTGGGACCATACCCAGAATGTGGACCTCTTCCCCCGGGCCACCTTTGTGATTCACCCTGCCGAACTGGACTACGCCCGTAACCCCAAGCCCAACGACTGGGCCACCGCCCGCTACTTCGTGGATACCCTGCGGGGGAAGCAGGTGCGGGAGGTAACCGAGGGGGAGGAACTGGAGCCAGGGGTGCGGGTCGTGGAGACGCCCGGCCATACCAAGGGGCACATCTCCCTGGTAGTGGAGACATCCCGGGGGCGGGTGGCCATCGCCGGCGACGCCATCGGCGATGCCTACGCTGCCCTCCAGGGCAAGCCCTACCTCATCTTTTGGGACGAGCAGTTGGCCATGCAGAGCGTCCAGAAGATCCTCGCCCAGACCCGCACCCTCTACCCCGGCCACGACCGCCCCTTCCGTCTGAACGAGGGGAAGATAGAATATCTGGGGGGCGATACGGGTATCCGCCTCTTCGGCAACCTGGGCTGGCCCTATGGGGATGCCCAGGTTACCCTGGGTGCCCTGGTGCCCCCTCGCCAGGTCATCGTGGTGCGCTAGAAGGGGTGCCGGGAGGGCGGAGCCGGATCCCCTGCCGAACCTGGTAAACCAGGAAGGCCAGCCCCCCGAACGCCACTACGCTCAGGTAACTCACCGAGCGGTCCAGCACTGCTACCGCCACCGCCGTCTCTTTGGGCAGGGTGAGGGCCAGGAGGCCCACCACCCCCACCTCCACAAAGCCCAGCCCCCCGGGGGAGAGGGGAACAGCGGTGAGGAGGGCATTGGCCAGGGCAGTGAAGAGCACCATCCAGGGGGAGAGGCCTACCCCCAAGGCCATGGCCACCATGCCCAGGCGCAGGGCCTCCAGCAGCCATCCCACTATGCCCAGGGCCATCACCCAGCCAATGCGCCAGCGCACCCCTGCCAGCACCCCGTGGTGGAAGCGCTCATACATTCCCCGCACAGGAGCAGGGAACCGGCTGGCCAGGCGCAGGCCCCACAGGGCCATCCCTGCCAGCGCCACCATCCCCACAAGGGTCATCCCCCCCGCAACCCCTATGAACCACACTCCTATCCTTCCTCCCTGGTGGCCCAGGGCCAACCCGCCGGAGGCCACCACCAGGAGCGCCAGGATAGCCCCCATATCTACCACCCGCTCCCCGGCCACGGTGCCCAACACACGGGCGAAGGGGCTCCCGGAGGAGCGGGCAAAGGCGTAGGCCCGATAGGGGTCCCCCACCCGAAGCCATCCCACTGCGTTCAGGAACCACGCTTGGAGGATGTAAAAACCCGCCTCCAGCGCCGAAGGGAGGCGCTCCGGCGGGGCGGAGCCTATCCCCGCCCCCTGGGCCATGAGCCTCCACCGCAGGCCCCGGGGCCAGAAGGAGAGGTAATAGGCCACAAAGGCCAGGGCATACCACCCGGGGTTGCTGGCCCGTATCAACCGCCAGGTAGCCCCCAGGTCCACATCAAAACGCACCACCAGGAAGGCCAGCACCGCCCCTGCCAGACCGAGAGAGAGGAAGGTGGGGAGCAGGGCTTTGCCTCCCAGAGCGAGGCGGGGGCGCGGTTCCTGCACGGGGGTCTGGACACGGCTCACCGGCGCACCCCCAGGGGGCGCTTGGCGGGCATTCCCGCCCGCCGGGGATACTTGCGGGGTGTGGGGGAGACCTTCACCACCGTTATCAGCACCCTCCCCGGCCCCAGGAGGGATGGGTCTACAGTGTGCATCTGGAGATTGCCTCCACCCAGGGCTTGCATGGCGGGCATTGCTTGCGCCACTTCAAACGCCACATCCCCCTTCTTGGGGAAAACCGCCACACCACCTACCTGGATGAAGGGTAACACCAGTTCCAGCGCCACCGCTAGAGGCCCCAACGCCCGTGCAACCCCCGCCGAGAAGCCCTCCCGCAGGCCGGGGCGATAGGCCAGATCCTCTGCCCGCCCGTGGAGCACCTCCACCCGCAGGGCCAGGCCCAGGGCGTCCACACACTGGCGCAGGAAGGCCACCTTCTTTCCCACCGACTCCACCAGGGCGACCCGCATGCCGGGGAAGGCGATGGCCAGGGGAAGGCCGGGGAAACCCGCTCCGCTCCCCACATCCACCAGCCTGCCCCCCTCCCGCACTCCCGGCGGGAGGACCGGGGCGATGGTCAGGGAGTCGAGGAAGTGCACCCGGTCCGCCTCTTCCAGGGCCTGAGTAGAGGTGAGGTTCATCCGGCGGTTCCCCTCCCGCAGGAGGTCCCAATACAGGCAGAAGGCTTCCACCTGCGGGGGCGATAAGGGGACGCCCAGGCGGAGGGCGCCCTCCCTGAGAGTCGGCAGGTCCGCCAATGTCTCTAGCCCTCCCGCACCTGACCGCTCCCCAGCACCACCCATTTGTAGGAGGTGAGTTCCCGCAGGCCCATAGGCCCACGGGCGTGGAACTTGCTGGTGGAGATGGCGACCTCGGCCCCCAGCCCGAACTGCCCCCCATCGGTGAAGCGGGTGCTGGCGTTCACCATCACGGCCGCCGCGTCCACCTCGTCCAGGAAGCGCATGGCAGTGGAGTAGTCCTCGGTGATAATGGCCTCGGTGTGGCCGGAGCCGTAGCGCTCAATATGGGCCAGTGCCTCCTCCAGGGAGTCCACCACCTTCACCGCCAAAATGAGGGCCAGGAACTCCTTTCCCCAGTCGTCTGGGGTGGCGGGCACTACTCTGGCCCCCTCCCTCGGGCCGATGATGCTCAGGGCACGGGTGTCGCACCGCAGTTCCACCCCGTCCCGTGCCAGCAGGCGGGCCATCTCGGGCAAAAAGCGCCCCGCAATGGCGCTGTGCACCAGCACGCAGTCCAGGGCGTTGCATACCGAGGGGCGTTGCACCTTGGCGTTGTGGACGATACGCAGGGCCTTCTCCATGTCGGCGGAGCGGTCCACATACGCGTGGCAGACACCTATGCCCCCCGTTACCGCCGGCATGGTGGCGTGCTGGGCGACAAAGCGGATGAGGTCGGCCCCGCCCCGGGGGATAAGGAGGTCAATATACTCCTTGGCCTGGAGCATCTGGAGGACGATGCTCCGCTCGGTGCTGGGGATGAACTGCACCGCCTCCGGGGGAACGCCTGCCTGGGCGATGGCCTCCCGAATAAGGGAGACCAGGGCGGTGTTGGAGTGAAAGGCCTCGCTCCCCCCCCGCAGGATACAGGCGTTGCCCGACTTGAGGCACAGGCTGGCGATGTCCACCGTTACATTGGGGCGGCTCTCATAGATAGCGCCGATAACGCCCAGGGGAACCCGCTTGCGCCCCACCACCAGGCCGTTGGGGAGGGTGCGCACATCAAACATCTCTCCCACCGGGTCGGGGAGGGACGCCACTGCCCGCACATCCCGTGCCAGGGAGCGCAGGCGCTGAGGGGTAAGGAGGAGGCGGTCCAGCAGGGCCTCCGAGAGGCCGGCCCGACGCCCGGCCTCCATGTCTTTGGCGTTGGCCTCCAGCACCTGCTCCTGCCGGCGCTCCAGGGCCTGGGCGATGTTTTCCAGGGCCCGGTTCTTCACATCACTGCGCAGGCGGGCCAGGATGCGGGAGGCGGAGCGGGCCGACCGCCCTATAAATGCCAGGTCAACCGTAGTCTCCACCATAGGTTGCCTCCTGTTCTTCAGGAGCCCCACCGGGGCGAGGGGGATATGCACCGGCCAACGACCTCTTGCCTCATCGCCCGCTCCTCTTCTTATAGCAGGGCCATGTTGTTGCTGTGCACCACCTCTTGGCCGTAAGTGTAGCCGAGGATGGAGGCGATGCGGTCAGAGCGCTTGCCCTGAATCTTCCGCAGGTCGTGGGCGCTGTAGTTGGCGATGCCCACTGCTACCCGCCTTCCCTCTGGCCCCAAAATAGAGATAACTTCCCCCCGGGGGAAGTCCCCCCGCACCTCCACCACACCCACGGGGAGGAGGCTTTTGTGCTGACGCAAGGCCTCCACCGCCCCGGCGTCTACCACCACCGCATCCTTGGGGGAGCAGGCGCCCAGCATCCATCGCTGACGGCTCTCCCGGTGGTCCACCATTGGGGGGAAGAAGGTGCCGATGTTCTCCCCTTGGGCGAGACGCACCAGCACCTGGGGCTCCTGGCCGTGGCAGATGACCACCCCCGTGCCGGAGGCGGTGCACAGGCGGGCCGCCTCCAGTTTTGTAACCATGCCCCCCCGCCCCCGCCCCGAGGCCGACCCCCCGGCCAGACGCAGAAGCCCCTCGTCGATCGTCTCCACACGGGGGATGAGGCGGGCATCGGGATGCAGGTGCGGGTCGGCGGTAAAGAGGCCCGGCACATCGGAGAGGAGCACCAGTAGGTCGGCATCCACAATGGTCGCCACCAGGGCAGAGAGGGTGTCGTTATCGCCGAAGACCTCCCCCTCCAGTTCCTCCACCGCCACCACATCGTTCTCGTTGAGGATGGGCACCACCCCCAGGTCCAGCAGGGCCAGCAGGGTATTGCGGATGTTCAGATAAGCCAGGCGGTCGGTGGTGTCCCGACGGGTCAAGAGGGCCTGGGCGACGGTAATGCCCTCCCAGGCGAAGAGTTGCTCCCAGGCGTGCATCAGTTTGCTCTGCCCTACCGCTGCCAGCACCTGGCGGAAGGGGGTATCCCGTCGGCGGGCGTCGGCCACACCCAGGGCGTGGCGTCCGGCCGCCACCGCCCCGGAGGAGACCAGGAGCACCTGCGCCCCCAAACGGCGCAAGGTGGCTATCTGGCTCACCAGGGACGCCATGACCCCCAGGTTCAGGCGTTCGGTGCCCCCGGTGAGCAGAACAGTGCCCGCCTTGGCCACGATGCGCCGATAGCGCAGGGGGCGCTCCGGAACGGAAGGGGGGGCTTGTTGGGCTGACCCCGGCATCCCCATGGGCGAAACCCTTCCCTCTCTTCTGCCTTTATGATAGCAGGCTGGGGTTTATCGCCCTCTTCCCAGAGAAAGAATGGGCAGGGCAAAACCTGCCCCTTCCCCATCCCAGAGACCCAGGGCCTACACCGAGCACTCCCCCTCGCCCCGCTCCACCTTGAACAGGGTGGTGCGTGCCCAGTCCATATACAGGTCTATGGTCTCCCGCCCCAGTGGGGGGATGTCTTTGAAGCGGTTGGCCAGGTCCTCCAAGGGCTTGGTGCCCACCCGTGCCACAAACTGGCCGAACTCCTCCCCCTCCTGGCGGTTCTCCTTGTAGAAGGCCAGGAGGGCCTGGACAAACTGGGGGACACGCTTGGCGGGTATCTTCACACCGGGGAGGCGCTGGCCGAAGCGGGTCGCCTCAATATCCTCCCCTCCATAGAAGCCCCCCAGGAAGACCTCGTAGGCGGGGATCTGCTCTCCCCCCGGCCCCTTCATGGCGGCGCCGTGGAGGCCGATGTGGGCGATGTGGTGCTGGGCGCACCCGTTGGGGCACCCGCTTATCTTGATGCGAACCCTCTGGACAAGGGGGTCCTCCAGCAGACCGTCGCTGGAGGCAAAGGCCTCCCGGAGGGCCCTGGCCACCCCCATGGCCGAGGTGATGCCCAGTTTGCAACTATCTGTAGCGGGGCAGGCCACCACATCAGTAACGGTGTTGGCCCCCGGCTCCGCCAGGCCGATGTCCTTCAGGGCCTTCCACACATCATACAGGTAACCCTCTGGCACCCAGCGCAGGGCCAGGTTCTGCTCCTGTGTTACCCGTGCCCGCCCCCCTGTATACCGCCGCACAATGTCGGCCAGCACGGGGAACTGGTGGGCATACACATCCCCCAGGGGGATTTTCACAAAGACGGCGTAGTAGCCCTTCTGCCTCTGTTCCACGGTGTTGGCACGCTTCCAGGCCTGGAACTCGGGGTTGTCGGTTCCCCGGTGGATGGGGGGTGGAGGTGTGGGCGGCGTCTCCTGATACAACTCATCGGCGCCCATGAGGGGCGTGGGGTCAATAGGGCCGATGCCCTTCAGTTCCTCCTCCACCAGGCCCCGGAAGGCGTCTATACCGATGCGGTCGATGAGCACTTTGATGCGGGCCATCATCCTGTTCTTGCGGAGCATATCCGCCTTATTGAAGACGCTCCACACCGCCAGGGCGACCCGCAAGTAGTCCTCTTCGGGGACGAAGGGGAAGAGGGGCTTGGCCAGGCGGGGCATAATGGAGGTGGCCCCCCCTACATATACCCTGAACCCCCGGCGTAGGGTGCCGTTCTCCCGGCGCACCTGGGCCACGAAGGAGAGGTCGTGGATAAGGGAGGCGACGGCGTCGTGCCCGGGGCATCCGGTGAAGGAGGTCTTGAACTTGCGGGGGAAGTCCTGGGTGAGGGGATGGCGCACCCCGAAGCGCACATAGGCCACCAGGTAGGGGGTGGGGTCAAAGAGTTCATCAGGGCACACCCCTGCCAGGGGAGGGCCTACCACATTGCGCACCGTATTCCCGCACGCCTCCCGTGTGGTGAGGCCGGCTTTGCCGATGATGCGCATCATCTCCGGGGCGTTTTCCAGGGGGATGTGGTGGAACTGCATGTTCTCCCGGGTGGTGAAGTGGCCCTTCTTCAGGGGGGCGAAGCGCTCCGTCACTTCCCCCAGGGCCTCCAGGGCCTCGGGGGTGAGGATGCCCCCGGGGATTTTCACCCGGAACATCTGGCGGTTGGGCTGGCGCTGGCCATAGACCCCCTGGCGCAGGCGGAAGCGCATGAAGGTGGCCTCGTCCACCTGGCCTGCCCGGAACTTAGCCACAGCGTCTTCAAACCGCTCTACCTCCTCCTCCATATAGGGGATAACGCCCTTGCGGGTCTAGCGGGCCAGTTCCAGGCTTCGGCGGTATATCTCCTCCTGGGGTGGGCCGGCCAGCACCGCCATCCCGGTGGGCGTCGCCTCCACCGAGCATCCGCACACCTTGCACACGGCGCACCTCCCGTTACCAAAGTCTCCTTGGGCAGTCGCCTATGCCCTGTGGGTAGGTTGCCGCCCCGTCCTGTGCCGGTTCCGGGGGGCCTGGGAGCACAGCCCAGGGGCTCCGGGTCTCCTGCTGGCTTCTCCCTGCCCCTATCAGGCGCTCCCGCAGGCGCACCACCTCCCCCACCACCATCACCGCCGGCGGGCGGAGGCCGGCGGTGCGGGCGGTCGCCACCGCCTCGCCCAGGGTGGTTACCAGCGTCCGCTGGGTGGGGAGGGTGCCGTTTTCCACGAAGGCGACAGGGGCATCCTCCGGCCACCCTTGCCCCCGCAGGCGCTCCACCACCTGAGGCAGGCTCCCCACCGGCATGAGCACCACCACCGTCTCCTGGAGGGAGGTAGCGAGGTGCGCTCCTGCTCCGTGCCCCGTGAGCACCCGGAAGCCGGAGGCGTAACGCCGATGGGTTACGGGTATGCCGGCCGAGGCGGGGACGGCGATGGCCGAGGAGACGCCCGGCACCACCTCAAAGGGGATGCCCGCCTGGGCGAGGGCCTCGGCCTCCTCGCCCCCTCGTCCGAAGACGAAGGGGTCGCCTCCCTTCAGGCGCACGACTCGTTTCCCCTGGCGGGCGTAGTGCACCAGCAGGGCGTTGATAGCCTCCTGGGGGACGGGGTGCTCCCCCGGCCCCTTCCCCACCGGTATCCGCAGGGAGGTAGGCGGGGTCTCCTCCAGCAGGTCGGGGTGCACCAGGCGGTCGTAGACCACCACCTCGGCGGTGCGCAGAAGACGCAGACCCCGCACGGTAATCAGCCCCGGGTCGCCCGGCCCTGCCCCTACCAGGAAGACCTTCCCCAGCCCCATCCCTAGCCCCCTTTCTGCTGGGCGGGATACATCTCCTTTTGGGTAAGACGGCACAGGAGGCTCTCCCACAGCCCCTCCCAGTCGTGGGAGGCCAGCAGGCGCTGGGTCTCCTCGCTCCCCAGGGCGTCTTGCCACGCCTGGGGGGAGGGGTGCACGCCCCGCCGACGCACCTCACGGCGCAGACGGGCCACCATATCCAGAAAGACACCCCACTCGGGAGGGAGCAGGCGTTCCAGGCGCTCACGGACGAAGCGGGCGACGGCCGGGGAGAGGCCTTGGGTGGAGATCGCCACCGTGAGGGCCCCCCGCCGAAGGAGCGCAGGGGCTATCCAGGTGCACAGGTGAGGGGTATCTACCACGTTTAGCAACACCCCCTCCCGCCGGGCCTCCTCGGCGATACGGTGGGACAAAGCGTAGTCGGTGGTGGTGGCGGAGATGGCCAAGAAGGCCCCCCGCAAGTCCCCCTCCTGGTAGGGGCGCTGAAGGAGGGCTATGCGCCCTACCCCGGCCAGCGCCTGTAGCCCCGGGGTCGGGTGTGGGGTGATGACGGTGAGCACCGCCCCTGCCTCCATCAGCCCCTGGGCCTTCCGCTCTATCTCCTCCCCGGTGCCGATGAGGACGCACCGTCGTCCCCGCAGGTCCAGGAAGACGGGGTAGTAGGGGGTGGGCCTTCCCCCATCCTGCCCCGGTGTGGGCAATCCGTCGCTGTGTGCCACCGTGCGCTCCCGAAAAAGAAAGGCCCCGCTCTGCGACAACGCCGAGCGGGGCGTAGCGCTTCCCCTTCAGCGCTCGCCCCTATGAGGGGCAACAACACTCGCAAATTCCTGAATACCAGATAACCATGTCAACTTTACCTTTACCATCCGGGGCAAGGGGTGTCAAGGGGATAGGAACGGCCAATTGCCATAATAAATGCCGGAGACATGTGCACATGCGGTAATGATAAGCATAGCGGGTCCTTTTTCTTCTGTTGAACAGGTATTACCACGGCGATTTCGTCATCTACCCAGAGGGAGACCCACCCCACTCCAGTAGGGCACCGCCACCCCCAGCACCACGCCAAAGGCCACCACCGTCATCACCAGGCCGAAGGCCAAAATCTCCCCCGCTGTGAGATACCCCCGCTCATAGACCACCAGGGAAGAGGGGCTTTGGGCCGAGTAATAGAGGACGGCGTCCCCTGTGGTCATGACCGCCAGGCCCACCGCCCAGGGGTTGAGCCCCGCCTGCTGGGCCACACTCACCGCCACCGGCAGGGCCAGGGCCAGGAAGCCTACAATAGAGGGCACCGTTACCCGCACCACCACGGCGAACAGCATCAGGAGCGCCAGCACTCCCCAGCC
>BEHZ01000031.1 GCA_002923335.1 bacterium HR23
TATCTTCGGCTCCAAGGAGAGGGGCAAACGGGAAATCCTCCAGCACTGGCGGGCCGCCAACCTCAACGACGAGCAGCACCGGATCAACGCGGACCTGATGGCCACCCGACCCTTCGACTACCCCTACTCCACGCCCGGGCTCAGGGCCTGCAAGGCCGCGGAGGCCCAGGGCGGGCCCGCCGCCCACTGGGACATGTTCGATCGGGTCCAGCGCGCCCACCTGACCGAGTGCCTCAACATCGCCGATTTCGAGGTGTTGCGGATGTGCGCGGCGGACGTCGGCCTGGACGTGGAGCGCTGGGAGAAAGACTACCGCAGCAGCGGCGTGCAAGAGGCGGTGGAGCGTGACCTGGCCCGGGCACGGATCTACGGGATCACAGGAGTTCCAACGCTTGTGGCAGAAGGCCGCTTCGCGCTCGTGGGTGCGCAGCGCTACGAACCTTTGGTAGCGTGGATAGAGGCGATAAAGGAGGGAGCGAGAACGTGACCGGTAGCGAGCGCGGGCTGGAGGTGGAGACGATCATGTCCTGGTTTCCTTCCCAAGGTCCCCTCCTGGAAATCGGGTGCGGGGCTGCGGAGGGCCTGGGACAGCTCCTGGACTCGGGCAGGGTCTTGGGGTTTGTCGGCGTGGATCTCGACGAGAGGGCAAGCGAGGAGGCACGGAGCCGCTGGGCCAGGCGACCTTCCTCTGTGTGGATGCGGCTCGGCTCCCCGCTTCCTTTGTTGACCGCTTCGACGTGGTGCTCCTCCGCCGCCCCGACCTGCTGGCGCAACCCCAGCGCTGGCGTGAGGTATTCGACAGGGTGCCGGTATGGTTGCGGCCGGGAGCCCAGGCAAGAGTATGCATACCCGCCGTTGCCTCATTGAAAAAGGTTCCCGCGTGGAGGGGACATCCGAACCGTTCTCCGCTTCGCCGTGGTGGCTCACATGCGATCCTGCACCAGAGGAGGATGCGGCACCGGCTATCGCTTCCTGGGCTTGAGTCCCGTGCAGGACATGCTCACAGGCCTTGTCCGGGAAGGTGATCCGAGGAAGTCTCGGAGAAACCCTGTCGCCCTGGCTCGGGAGTGGCAACGGATGCTAGATAGTGGTGAGGTTCCGTCTCGTGCCGCCTTGGCCCGGAAACTCGGTGTGAGCCGAGCCTGTGTCACGCAGGTCCTCAGTCTTCTTCGCCTGTCTACGGATCAGCAGCAGGATGTTCTTGCGCTGGGTGATCCGATGGTAGGAAATGGGATAGAGCCCTATGGCTCCTAGTCTATCCTCGCTCATTTCCCAGACTCCCGTTTCCAGAGAGGCCCTCTATGGCCCTCCGCTCCGGAAAGCACGAACGGTCTCCACATGACTTTCCACTCTCAAGGGCTCGTGGCGAGCGATGAGGTCAAAGTCCCTGTCCGCGTGGAGAAGGATCGCCCCATAGGCCATCGCCGACGCCGCAATCAGGACATCGGTGAAGGGGGCAGTCACTCCCCGACGCCTCAGCCTCCACGCCAGACCCGCTGCCTCTTCCCACAGGCCTTCAGGCGTAGGAAGGCGGTGGAGACCACCCAGGCGCTCGCCAAGGCGTATGCGCTCCTGCTCCGTCCGGGCACCGCCCAGGAGTTCCAGCACCACCATCCCCACCACCGCCACCCGGTCCGCCGAAAGGAGTTCCCCCACCCGGTCCCGCAGGGCGGTAACCGGAGGCCTTCGCAGGACAAACAGCCAGGCGGAGGTGTCCACCAGGTAGAGCCCCTCATCCCTCACGGCGGAGCCTCTCCAGCTCCTCGGGGTCCAGGTCCAGGTCAAAGGTGCCCAGTTCCGCCCGCAGGCGCTCCCGCTGGCGGGCCCGGATGAACTCCTGGAGAGCCCGCTCCACCGCCTCCCTCTTGGTGCGAACGCCTGCCAGGCGCATGGCCTCCCGAAGGAGCCCCTCATCCAGCACCAGGGTCGTCCTTCCCATGGCTTCCTCCATCTACAGGATACGCCTTCATTGTATGCCGAAAATGGTCATACAGGCAATATGCAGACCCTGGGTCAGGACTGGGGCAGTGGTGGCGATCTTGATGGTAGGGGAGGCAGGCTCTGGAGGGCTGGCTGACAGACTTGTTCCTTGGTCACCGGCCAATAGGGCTCCTTGGCCAGGATACAGGCTTCCCTCAGTGTGGCGCGTGAGGCCCGGCAGGTGACTTTCCCCGCCCCTGCCTCAGGATGCACTGTTAGGCTTGGTCCCTTCAAGCACGGGGCCTGAATCTCGCGCTAAGCGCTGGAAACGAAGCCACAGGGTAACAGTCAATGGAGTGTGGCAGGCGATGTAGCGGCAAGTCGCTATGAGCCTTGTGACACCAGAAGGCACGAACGGCCCTGACCTGTTCTTCCGGCGAGAGCCGCAGGAGGGGCCTGAGCACCCTTGCCGCAACCCGCCCACCGGCAAGGGGGTCGCCCCGGTCGGCAATAAGCGCCTGGGCTTCAGGGCCCAGGCGAAGAAGCGCCAGCAGTTGCGTGATGCGTGCCCGGCTCATCCCCAACTGGCGGGCGAGGTCAGCCCGATGCAGGGAAGGATTCTGCCGAAGCCGTGCCTCCAGTTCGCGTGCCACTATGATTGGATTGCGGCGAGAGCGACCCCGTCTTCCCCTGGCCGCTCGCTTTGACAGGGGAGCCCGTCGGGGCAGGCGGAAGCCGGCGGAGAAGGTCCTCTGTAACACCCAGCGCAGGGATCAGACCTGGCGCTCCGGCACCTCGTCGCTCGCAGGAAGGAGGGCATATGCCTGAGGTCAAAGTCTTCTTCCGCCCCGGCTGATTCACCTGTGGGCGAACGAAAGAGTTTCTTTCGTCCCTCGGTATCCCCTACCAGCCTCGTGATGTGGAGCAGGACCCCGAGGCTATGCAGGAATTGCTGGCCCTGGGCTTCCGCACCGTGCCGGTTACCCTGGTGGACACCACCCCCATTGTAGGCTTCAATCCGAGCGCTATCGCCCGTGCCCTGGGCCTTGCCAGCGCCGTGCGCTTCGCCGACGATCCCCGGTGGATGCTCCAGAACTATACCCTGGTGCTGGAGGCGGCCCTACGGGCCACCCGCCAGGTGTCCAACGAGCGGCTGGAGTGGGTCTCCCCGGAGCGCCGGCGCACCCTGCGCCAGTTCCTCTACCACCTCTTCCACCGTCCCTGCCTGTCCCTGAAGGCCCTGGCCACGGGGGAGTATGCCCGGGAGCAAGGGGCCTATGAGCAGGAGGCGCTGGCCTACGCCACCAGCGAGGAGATCGCCCGTTATGGGGAGAAGGTGCTGGAGGAGTGCGGTCCTTCCTCGGGAAGGCGACGCCCCAGGACCTGGCCCGGCCCGTGCACACCAACATCTCCGGTGGGGCGACGGTGGGGCAGTTGATGGACCTGGCCCTGGGCCACTCCACCCACCACTTGAAGCAACTCTACCACTACTTCGGCCTGCTGGGGATTGTGCCCGACCGCCCCCTTACGGCAAAGGACCTGGAGGGGATAGCGGTGCCTTCAGAGCTGTTCTAAGGGGATCGGAGAGATGATCAACCGACCGCGACATTAGACCCCACCTGGGTCTCAAACAAAAATCCCAGTGCGCGATGCACGACCAACACGATGCTACCCACCCTGCCTCAGATGTAGGGGCGCCCCCCTCCGCCGTGGGCGTGGCTCCCTGTCCACAAAGAGTATAACAGGCTTCTGGTGCTCCACCCAATTGTTCCCGCTGGGCCCCGGCGTCACTGGGCAGCCCAGGATATGCCGCCCCCTTCCAGGGCAGCGGTGAGCAGGCACGCGGTGAAACGCCACGGAGGAATAAGCCTGGGTGCTGTGGCCCCCACCCACCCCCGCGCGGTTGCTGATGGACCCCTTCCCCTATCCCTTTGTGCTCCCTATAATATCCCCAGCACCCCCAAGGGGCGAAAGGAGGATGGCATGGCCTTCACCCGCATCCACCACGTGGGCATCGTGGTCTCAGACCTGGCCGAGGCCAAACGCATCTGGTGCGATATTATGGGCTTCCAGGTAGACGAGTCCCGTTCCCCCCTCCCCGAGGGACGCCATGTGCCCTGGGACAATGTGAACATCCTGGACGTGCCCGTGGGCGAATCGGAGATTGAAATCAACCGTGCCAACGACCCCAACACCGGAACGGGGCGCTACCTCCAGCGCTGGGGGCCCAGCATTCACCACCTCTGCCTCTATTCCACCGATATTGATGCGGATGTGGAACGCCTGAAGCGCTATGGCCTCCAGCAACTGGGCCAGACCACCGGCTCCCCGAACCAGAGAACGGGCACTCGTGTGGCCTTCTTCCATCCCCGCACCTGCATGGGCGTGCTCCTGGAGATATGGCATAATGTGGGCAATCCGCCCCCCAAGCGGGGCACCAGCCCCTACTTTTCCCACATCCACCACTTCGGCTGGGTAGTCCCCTGGAGCATGCGCAACGATTTCCTCCGCCTCATGGAGGCCTTCGGTCTGGAGGTTGACTCCTCCCGCTCGCCCCTTCCCCACGGACGCCCCGCCAGCGACAATGTGCGCATCTATGACTTCCCTATCGGCGAATCGGAGATTGAGGTGAGTTTCCCCCAGGACGAGACGAGCGGAACCGCCCGGTATATGGCCCGCCGAGGAGGCCCGGCACCCCACCATGTGTGCCTCTATGCCCCCGACATAGATAAGGCCGTCGCCCACCTGAAGGCCCAGGGCCTCCAGCAAATCGGAGAACTGCCACCCCCCACCCCCGGCCGACGCCAACGGGTCGCCTGGTTCCACCCCAAGAGCACCGGGGGCGTTCTGCTGGAGATATGGCACAACGTCCCCCAATAGAGACCAAGGAGGGCCCATGATCCGCACCTGGAACGGCAAGACCCCCAAAGTGCACCCCACCGCCTTCATCAGCGAAGCGGCCTATGTGGCGGGAGATGTGGAGATCGGCGAATACACCAGTGTGTGGCCCGGCACCGTGATACGGGGCGACACCGCCCCTATCCGCATCGGCCGCCACACCAACATCCAGGACAACTCGGTGGTGCACGGCGATACCCCCACCGAAATCGGTGACTACGTGACCCTGGGGCACCGCGTCATGTGCCACGCCAAGAAGGTGGGCAACTACGTGCTCATCGGTAATGGGGCGGTGGTCAACGACGGTGCCGAGATAGGCGAGTTCTCCATCATCGCCAGTGGGGCGGTGGTCCTGGAGAACACCAAAATTCCCCCCCGCTCCTTCGTGGTGGGCATCCCCGCTCAGGTGAAGGGCGAGGTCTCTGAACGCCATATGGAGATGATTCGGCGCATCGCCGAAGCCTACTCCCGCAAGGGGCAGTCCTACCTGAAGAGCGGTCTGGGGGACAAAATCCCCACCTAGGGCAAGGAACGGGTTACCTCCCGGAGCCGTTCCCGGGGCCAGAAGACCAGCAGGTTCCTCCCCGGCGCCGGGAAGGGGAAGCCGTGCTCTTCGGGGCGCAACAGGCCTATCCCCACATAGGGAGCGCCGAAAAGACGCACCAGAAGGGAACGGGCCGAGGGGTCGTCCACCGCATCAGGGCTGTCATCCCCGGCCAGAATGGGGAGGGCCAGGGGCTCGCCCCCTGCCAGGGCATGGGCCAGCCCTTCCTCGTCCTTCACCAGGCGCACCGCCCCGGCCTCCACCAGGCGCACCAACGGCCAGGGCGGCGGCGGAAGGACCCCCTCCACCAGCGACTTCTCCATGCGAAGGCGCCCTCCCCGCTCCCCTTCCCGGTGAGCCAGAGCCCGAGGGGAGTAGCCAACCATCTGGAAGCCCAGGGCCAGGCGCATCCGGATACTGCGCCCGTTCTCCGGGCGCACCAGCAAGACCATGCGCTCTTTGCGGTGATGACGGGCGCACATCTCCTGGGCACGGGCCAGGATACGCCCAAAGCCCAGCCCCCGGAAAGTGGGATGCACCGCCGTGCCGACGCAAAAAGCCTCCTCCGGCGCCAGGTGGGGGTAACGGCGGGTTGGCCCCAGGGCCACCTGGGACTGTCCGATGAGATGCCCCTCCATGTCCCGCAGGAGGAGGACATACCCGCACCGTGCCACCTCCTCTACCTCCTGGGAGGTGGCGCCACGGAGGGGGCCAAGGGCGAGGTTATCTAACCGACGGGCCTCCTCCCGCTCCTCAAAGGTGCGGGCGATATGGACCAGAAAGAGCCTCCCACCGCCAGGCACCTGCAGACGGCCCGTCAGACGGGCCGTTCCTGGCCGAGGCGCAGCGCGGGGGACCACTACCCTTTCTCCATCCGCTCCGGAGCGCTCATCCCCATCAACGCCAGGGTGCGGGCCAGCACCAGACGAGACGCCTCCACCAGTTTCAGGCGGGCCTTGCTGAGCGCCCTATCCTCGGTGAGAACCCGGTGGTTGTCGTAGAACCAGTGGAAAGCGGTAGCCAGGTCCAGGGCGTAATGCGGCAGATGGTGAGGCTCCAGCGTCCGGGCAACCGTTTGCACCACCTCCGGGAGGAGGACAAGACGCCGAACCAGGGCCAGTTCCGCCGGCTCCCGCAAAAGGCGCACATCGCCCCCATCCGACTCCACCCCCCGTTCCCGTGCCTGGCGCAGGATGCCCGCCATGCGGGCGTGGGCATACTGGATGTAATAGACAGGGTTCTCCTGAGACTGCTTCTTGGCCAGGTCCAGGTCAAACTCCATCTGGGCATCGGCGGAGCGCGCCAGGAAGAAGTATCGGCAGGCGTCGGGGCCCACCTCATCTACCAGGTCCCGCAGAGTAACCAGTTCTCCTTTGCGCTTGGACGCCCGCACCATCTCCCCGCCCCGCTTCAGGGTTACCATCTGGGCGATGATGATGGTGAGGCGCTGAGGGTCAATGCCCAAAGCCTGCACCATCGCCTTCACCCGGGGGACATGCCCCTGGTGGTCCGCCCCCCAGATATTGATGACCCGGTCAAACCCCCGCACCACGAACTTGTGGTAGTGGTAGGCCGCATCGGAGGCGAAATAGGTGGGAAGACCGCTGGAGCGCACCAGCACATTGTCCTTGTCCTCCCCCAGGGCAGTGGAGACGAACCACACCGCCCCCTCCCGCTCCGCCAGATAGCCCCCCTGACGCAGGATGTCCATCACCTTCCGGTAGCAGGAGGTCTCGTAGAGGCTCCGCTCGCTGAACCACACATCAAACTCAACCCCCAGGCGCTGGAGGTCCTCCCTTATCATGGTCAGCACACGCTGAACGCCCCACGCCTTCACCTTCTCCTGCGCCTCCTGCTCCCCAAGGGCAAGGAGGCTCTCGCCAAACTGGGAACGCAACTCCTGGGCCATGTCCACCACATACTGGCCCTGGTAGCCGTCTGGGGGCAGGGAGGCGGGCCGACCGAGGGCCTGCAGGTAGCGTGCCCACAGGGAGCGGGCGAAGGCGTCTATCTGGCTCCCGGCGTCATTGATGTAGTATTCCCGCACCACCTGATACCCCGCAGCGCCCAGCACATTGGCCAGAGTGCTCCCCAGCACCGCACCGCGGGTATGCCCCACATGCACCGGCCCGGTGGGGTTCACGGAGACGAACTCCACCTGGATACGCTGACCCCTGCCTATATCCAGGTTGCCCCAGGTGGCCCCTGCCTGGAGAATGGCATCCACCTGCTGGCAGAGCCAATCGGCACGCAGGGTAAAGTTTATAAACCCGGGCGGGGCCACGCTGACCCGCTCCACCGCCTCACTCGGGGAGAGAAGGGAAGCCAGGCGCTGGGCAACCTCCAGAGGGGGTAGACGGAGGGAGCGGGCCAACCGCAAGGGGAGGTTGGTGGCGAAGTCGCCCAGTTCCGGGCGAGGAGGGCGCTCCACCACCACATCGGGCAATGGGCCGGCCGGCAGAAGACCCTGCTCCCGGGCTAAAGCCAGGGCACGGCGCACGACCTGGGCGATCTGCTCCTGGATCAGCATAGCCCCTCTTTACCCGCCAAGGGGAACACAGGCCCAGCGCAGGGCCGGGGGAAGAAAGCCCCCCTACCCTGGACTGGAGAGGGGAGGGGGGCACCGTATTCTACCACACCCCTGGATGCACCGCCACACCCAAGCGGGCCTAGGCTTTCAGTTTCTTGGGCGCCAACCGAGTGGCCTCCTTCAAAGCATTCAGATCCTTGCCGATGAAGAACTCCCGGTTCTTGGCTTTGAAGGCCTCCCACTTGGCCGGAACCTGATCCTCGGCAAAGATGGCTGCCACCGGGCAAACAGGCTCGCACGCGGCGCAGTCAATACACTCATCGGGGTTAATGAACATCTGGTCCGCTTCCGGAGTGGTGTAGATGCAGTCCACTGGGCAGACATCAATGCACGCCCCGTCCTTCACCCCGATGCACGGCTCGGCAATCACATAGGTCATGGATGCCTCCTCGCCCGGTTTCGCCTTGACGGCTCACTTCCATGGTAGCCCGGGAAAGGGAATAGCGCAAGGTATCCTGCCCCGGCCGTGGGCGCCTAGGACACCGGCAGGGGAGCGGAGCGCTTCTTTACCGAGAGGGCGACGAAGGTCTCGGTTCGGCGCACCCCGGGAACAGAGCCGATCTTGGCACGCAGGAGGGTCCCCAGGTCCTCGGCCGAGGGCACGGTGGCCCACAGGATCACATCAAAGGCGCCGGTGGTAACCGCAGCCCACTGGACCTCCTTCAACTGGGCCAGCCGTTCGCCCACTTCGTCCAACTTATCCGGGTCCACCTGGACGCCGATAATCGCCTCCGTCTCATAGCCTAGTTTCTGGGGTTGAGGGAGGGCGAGCACACGAATGTATCCCTCCTGAACGAGGCGCTTCAGACGCCGGCGGACCGTCCCCTCGCTCACCCCCACCCGCCGGGCGATGTGGGCGTTTGACGCCCGCCCGTCCTCCTGAAGGATAGCGATGACTTTGCGGTCTAGTTCGTCCATGAGCACCCGCGTTCTGGGCATGAGGGTATACCTCCATGGGCTTTTTGTGAAGGAAACGCCTCCGTATGCCCACTTTACATCGGCGTTACGCCATTCGTCAAGAGTAGGCTAGGGGGATGGAAAGTCCTGCGCCCGCCCCCGGGGGTGGGATGCGCTGTAGGCCAGGACACGCTGTCGCACAGCCCCAATATCGGCGATACCCGCCCGAGCCAGCCCCTCCAGGAAAGCCGAGCGCCCTTCCAGTTCGGCGGACAACGCCCGAGGCGAAAGCCCCAACCGGTTGGCCAGCGCCGCTCCCGCCTGCCCCTCCAAGTGCAGGCGAAACCCCCTCCCCTTTCCGTCCCAGGTGCCGATGCGCACTGTAGGGGGGAAACGGCCATGGGGGCCAGGAGGGAGCACCAGTTCCAGCCGAGAGAGACGCCGTTTGACGCCCTCCTCCCCGTAGACCACCTCCAGAAACCCCAAAAGGTGCACACATGCCACCAAATCGGCGCTTACCCCGATGGGCAGGCCCATCAACTGCGCAAAGACCTCCTGGGGGGTTGTGGCGTGCATGGTGGCCCCCAGGGAGTAGCCCTTCCCCAGTGCCTCAAAGACCTTCCGCACCGCCGGCCCCCACAGATAGGTGGGGAGGTGGTCGCTAATCTCGTTCACCATGATGTAGGTGCGGGCGGGGTCTGTCTCCGCAAGCCAAGCGAAGTCCTCCCGCCACCCCCAGGTATACACCACCTCATAATGGGGCGGGAGGAGCAGAATGAGGGCGGTGAGGAGGGTGGTCTTGCCGGCCATAGGGGGCTCCGAGGCGAAGATAAGGGACGCCTTGCGGTCTACCGCCAGCCACAACAAGCCTGCCAGACCGCCATCCAGGGTGCCCGCCTGCATCAGTTCTACTATGGACATGGGTTGGGCGAGCCACTGGTGCCCACCCCACCATCCGTAGGGACGGTGCCACCGCTTCACCGCCTGCATCCTCCCCTACCCCACAACCCTCTTCCGACGGTTGGTTACGTAGTCCACCAGCACATACTGGCCGAGCCGGTCGGGCGTGGTGAAGAACGCCCGTCCACGGTTGATGCGGGTCATCTTCTCCACGAAGTTCACCAGGTCGTAGTTGCTCTCCAGCATGAAGGTATTGATGATGATCCCCTCCTGGGTGCACCGCTTCACCTCCCTCAGGGTCTCCTGGATGGTGCGCCAGGAAGGGGGGTAACTGAACCACGCCCGCCCGCCCTCCAGGTGGGCCGTGGGCTCCCCATCGGTAATCACCAGTATCTGGCGGTTCGCCCCCTTGTGGCGGGCGATGAGTTTGCGGGAGAGCATAAGGGCGTGCTGTAAGTTGGTGCCCGATACCCAGGCATTCCAGGTTACCTGGGCCAGGTCCTCCGGCCTGATCTCCATGGCGTAGTCCGAAAAGCCTATCAGATAGAGCACATCCCGAGGGAACTGGGTGCGGATAAGGGTGGAGAGGGCCAGGGCAACCTTCTTGGCCGCCTGGAAAGAGCCGAAGAGGCCCATGCTCCGGCTCTGGTCCAGCAAGAGACAAGTAACCGCCTGGGTGAGGTGCTCCCGCTCGTTCACCTCAAAGTCCTCTACCCGGAAGCGCACCGGGAGCACCGGGCCGGTGCGTCGGAGGGCGTTCAAGATAGACTTCCCCAGGTCTATATCCAGACCGTCGCCGAACTGGTATGGACGGGTGCTCCCGCTCAGGTCCTGCCCCACGCCCTTCTGCACCACCAGGTGCCCACCCAGGCGGTCCTTCTTCAGATGGACAAAGACCTCCTTGAGGGCCTTCTGGCCGATGCGACGGATGCCCTTAGGGGTGAGTTCCAGGCGCTTGCCCTTGCGCTGGAGGTAGCCCTCCTCCTCAAGGCGCCGGAGGATACGCTGCAGTGCCTCCAGGATGCGCCGAGCGTGGGGGCCCAGCACCTCCTCCACCTTGTCCAGGTCTATCCCTTCCAGGTCGCCGGTGCGCATGGCCTCTTGGATCTTCTCCTCCAAGTCGTCCATGCTCTGGAGGTGGCGCATCATCTCCATCGCCTGGTCCAGGTCCAGTTCCTCGTCGCCGGTGAAGGGATACCGTCGGCCCAGTTCATCGGGAGGGAAGAGAGTGTTCATATGGCTGGCCAATTCGGCCAGTTCCCGCATGGTAGCCTCGTCCAGTGCTGAGCGCAGGAGTTCGTCCAGTTCCTGACGCTGGGCAGGAGAGAGGCTCTCCAGGAGGGACTGGGCCATGGCCATCTGCTGAGCGAGGCGCTCCAAAAGTTCGTCCAGGGTGCGGGGGGGGTTGGGGCCGAAGAAGTGGCCGAAGCGTTGCAGGAAGCCCTGGAAGTCGGGCTCCTGGCCCCGGGCCCGCTGGCGGAGCATCTGGTTGAGGGCGTGGAGCATCTCCCGTATCTCCCGCCACTGCTCAGGGGTCATCCCCTGGAGGGCCTGGCGCAGGCCCTGGAAGAAGTTCTCCATCATCCGGCCCCGGAGCATATCCAGGAGTTCCTGGAATTCCCGCTGGGCCTCGGGGGAGAAGAAATCGTAGGAGGAGAGTTGGCGCACCGCACCTGCCAGGCTCTTGGGGAGGCTGTCCAGGAACTCCTTGCTCTTCTGGGCACGGGTGTGCACCAGGTCCCGCATGCGCTGGGCCAGGGGGTCGTCCTTCTGCTGTTCCGCCTTCTGGGTCGCCTCGGCCACCCTCTCGTCAATGGCCTTGCGCTCGGTCTCCAGGATATGGTCTAGCCGTTTGCGCAAGTCCTCCAGCACGCTGTCCAGGTTGTAGCGCTGAAGGCGCTCCTGGCGCAAACGGCGCAGGCGCTCCAGGAGGTCGCGCAGCCCCTCCAGGTGCTGGCCCCGGGAACCCCGCATCCCACGAGTGAAGAGGTCTCGCAGGGCACGGCGCAGGTCGCCGTGGGCCAGGTAATCCTCGGCCACCTCGTCCAGCGCCTGTTCCTCGTCGGGGGCGAAGACCTCCTGGGTGCCGTCCCACCGGGCATACCGATAAAAAGACAACATACCCCACCATGCCTTTCCGGGGGTGTGCCCACCCCAGCCCTGACGCTATGATACCCTGTGCACTCCCCCTGTCAATGGGGAGTCGGCCCGGGGGCCACCGCTATATCCATGCTGATATCCAGGGCCTTGGCCGAGTGGGTAAGGGCGCCAGAGGAGATGATGTCCACGCCGGTCTCCGCCACTGCCCGCACCGTCTCCAGAGTAATGCCCCCCGATGCCTCCAGCAGGGCACGGCCGTTCACCAGGCGCACCGCCTGACGCATCTCCTCCAGGGACATATTGTCCAGCAGGATAAGGTCTGCCCCCGCCTCCAGGGCCTCCTGGACCTCCTCCAGGGTGGTAACCTCCACCTCCACCCGCAGGGTGTGGGGGGCATAGCGCCGCGCCCGCTGGACAGCATCCCGCACCGTGAGGCCCTGGGAGCGCAGGACCGCCAGGTGGTTATCCTTGATAAGGATGCCATCCCCCAAGTTCATACGGTGGTTGCGCCCCCCGCCGATACGCACCGCATACTTCTCCAGCAGGCGGAGGCCGGGGATGGTCTTGCGGGTGTCCACAATCACCGCCCGGGTGCCCCGCACCGCCTCCACCAGTTGGGCTGTGCCGGTGGCGATGCCGCTGAGGTGCTGAAGGAAGTTGAGGGCTGTCCGCTCCCCCTTGAGGAGAGAGGCCACCGCCCCCCGCACCTCCAGGATTTTCTGCCCCGGACGCAGGCGCTCCCCATCCCACGCCCGGATGGCCCCCTGCACCTGGGGGTCTATCTGCCGGAAGACGGCCAACGCCACCTCTACCCCACAGAGGACGCCCTCTTTCTTGGCGAAGATGATGCCCTCGCCCCGCAGGTCCGGAGGAACGAGGCAATCGGTGGTAGGGTCGCCCAGACAGAGGTCTTCCTGCACCGCCCGCCGTATCAGGTCTTGCACCTCAGGAAGGTTTAGGGGCCACATGGTGCGTCCCCCTTATAGTGCACCAGGACGAGGTGCTTCTCCCACGCCGGGTTGGGGGAAGGGAAGTCGGTGCGATAGTGGGCGCCACGGGACTCGGTGCGACGCAGGGCCGATTCGGCCATCAGACGGCCCACCGTTACCATATTGGCCAGTTCCTGGCTGTAGCGCTCCACGGGCCGAGGGAGGGTGCGCTCCCAGGCCGCCAGCACCCGGCACGCCCACAGGAGGCCCTCACCGTCCCGCACCAACCCCACCTTTTGCCACATCAGGTCCTGCAGGGCCACCAGGGTGAGGGGGGGGATGTCAGCGCAAGGCACCTCCCGAGGCTCCAGACAAAAGACCGCCTCCGGCCGTTGGTGGGGAGGCTCCCCTGCCCCTTCCCCCAGAGTGTGCCGAACGACCCGATGGGAGAAGACCACGGTCTCCAACAGGGAGTTGCTGGCCAGACGGTTGGCCCCGTGCACCCCCACGCAGGCGCACTCGCCACAGGCATAGAGGTGGGGGATGGTGGTCTGCCCCCAGAGGTCGGTCTTCACCCCACCCATCATGTAGTGGGCTGCGGGGGCCACTGGAATGGGCTGGCGTGTTATGTCAAGGCCGTAGTGGAGGCAGGTGCGGTAAATGGTGGGAAAGCGGGAGGCGATGCGCTGGGCTGGCAAGTGGGTGAGGTCCAACAGCACATAGGGAGAGCCGGCCTTCTGCATCTCCGCCAGGATGGCGCGGGCCACCACATCCCGGGGGGCCAGGTCGCCCTGGGGGTGGTAGTCCTGCATAAAGGGGTGCCCGTCGGGGGTGCAGAGCCTTCCCCCCTCACCCCGCACCGCCTCGGAGATAAGGAAAGGGGGAGCCCCCGGCAGGCGCAGGGCGGTAGGATGGAACTGGAAGAACTCCATATCCATAACCTGGGCACCGGCTTGGAAGGCCAGGGCCACGCCGTCGCCGGTGGCCACCTCGGGGTTGGTGGTGTAACGGAAGAGACGGCCCGCTCCCCCTGTGGCCAGGACGATATGCCTGCCCGTGTAGGTTTCCCTGGCCCCGGTGCGGGAGTCCATCACCTCCACCCCGGTGGCGAAACCGCTCTCCTCGTCCACCAGGATACGGGTGACCATGGTCTGCTCCAGGATATGCACACGCCCGCCCCGCACCGAGCCGGCCAGGGTCATCTCCATATAGGCACCGGTGGCGTCGCCCCCGGCGTGGAGGACGCGGGCACGGCTGTGGGCCCCCTCTCGGGCCAGAGCGATCTCCCCGTGCAGGGTGTCAAAGGCCACCCCCAGGCGGATCAGGTCGGCGATGCGTTGGGGCCCTTCGGTAACCAGCACCCGCACCGCCTCGGGGTCGCATAAGCCCGCCCCCGCCTGGAGGGTGTCCTCCATATGCACCTCGGGGGAATCGTCCGGCCCCACGGCGGCGGCAATTCCCCCTTGCGCCCAACGGCTGTTGTTGTCCTCCAGATTGCCTTTGGTGATGATGAGCACGGTGCCGTGCTCCCGGGCGTGGAGGGCGGTGAAAAGCCCCGCTATCCCGCTCCCCACAACGATGTAATCGTAAGCACGGGGCATGGCACACCCCTCCAAAGCCTTCTCCCGGCCATCATGGACCGTATGCTTTCCTGGCCCTAGGGCTTCACACCCGCGCTCCTACACCACCTGGAGCATCTTGTCCAGGGCCACCTTGGCCCAGTGGGCAATATGGGGGGGCACCACAATCTCGTTCACCACCTCACCCCGCAGGAGGGCGTCGGTTACCCAGAGCAAATAGGCGGGGTGGATGCGATACATGGTGGAGCAGGGGCATATGATAGGGTCCAGGCAGAAGACGGTCTTGTCGGGGTTCTCCTTGGCGATGCGGGTAACCAGGTTGATCTCGGTGCCTACACCCCACACGGTGCCCGGGGGCGCAGAGGAGATGGTCTTCACAATGTATTCTGTTGAGCCGACATAGTCGGCCATCTGCACCACTTCCATGACACACTCGGGATGGACGATGATCTTTACATTGGGATAGCGGGCGCGGGCCTGGCGGATCTGCTCCACGGTGAAGCGGGTATGCACCGAGCAGTGCCCCTTCCACAGGATGAGTTTGGCCCGGCGCACCTGCTCCGGCTTCAGGCCCCCCAGCGGCTTAAAGGGATTCCAGAGCACCATGT
>BEHZ01000032.1 GCA_002923335.1 bacterium HR23
TGCCTTCCAGTATGCCTATACAGCCGCTTCGGAGAGCATCTCCCGCCGAACCGCCTCTGGCGCTACGGCAGGAACCCTGTGGGTTACCCATGAGGGGACCGGTTACGCCCATGTGGGGGACACCCGCATCGTCCTGGTTGAGGAAGAGAAGGTGCGCCGTCTCACCCGGGACCATAAGGTGCATGATCCCCTGGAGCACGCCCGTCTGAGGGCGCTGGGGGCGCAGTTCTGGGGGCCGTATGTGGTGCTCCCCAGCGGGCAGGGGTTGGCGGTGGCCCGTGCCCTGGGCGACCCCGCCTTCTCCCCCTTTGTCATCCCCACTCCCGATGTGGGCTTCCTCTCCCCTCCCGAAGGGGAGCGCACCCTGATCCTCGCCTGCGACGGGCTGTGGGATGTGGTGGCCGACGAAGAGGCGGGTGCCCTGGCGCTGGGGGAAGACGAACCGGAGCGGTCTGCACGCCGCCTGGTAGAAGAGGCCCTCGCCCGTGGCACCACCGACAATGTTACCGTTATCGTGGTGCACCAGGTGCGCCGGAAGGGGGTGTAAGGGGGGCAGGGGTATCCTGCCCCCCTGCAGGCCTCTGGCTAGGATGCGGGGGCGGGGGCCTGCGCCGTAGGAGCCGGCTGGCCGGTGGGCTGGGGTGGGGGCTGAGGCGGAGCGGGGTTCACCAGGTCCATTCCCAGGGCTTGCGGGAAGAGCATAGCGATCTCCTCCACCGTCCAACGCCCGCCGCCCGGCCGGCGCAGTTCCTTGACTACTGCCGGGTTGTTCATCAGCCCCACGATGTTGCCCGCCACATGGAAAATCTGCCCGTTCACATGGGCTGCCTCATCGGAGGCGAGCCATACCACCACCTCCGCCACCGCCTCAGGGGGCCGGGGGAAGGTGCGGGGCACCACCGTGCTGGAGGAGAGGATGCCCCGCTGGGCACGCAGTTGCCGTGCCGATTCCGGGACGGTTTGGGTCATGCGGGTCTCGGCGCCGGGGGAGATGACATTGCAGGTGATGCCATAGCGCCCCAGGTCCCGGGCGATGACACGGGTGAAGCCGGCGATGCCGTCCTTGGCTGCCCCGTAGTTGGCCTGCCCGGAGTTGCCCCACAGGCCGGAGACCGAGGAGAAGGTGATGATGCGTCCGTAGCGCTTCTGGCGCATCACAATGGAGGCGTATTTCACCACCGTGAAGGTGCCCTTCAGGTGGGTGGCGATGACCGCATCCCACTCCTCTTCCGTCATGTTGAAGATCATCCGGTCCCGCAGGATGCCCGCCGGGGTTACCAGGATGTCAATGGTGCCGAAGTTGTCCAGGGCGGTCTTGATAATGTTTTCCCCGCCCTTCATGGTCGCCACCGAGTCGAAGTTGGGGACGGCCACCCCGCCCTGGGAGCGGATGAGGTCAACTACCTCCTGGGCGGGAGCCTGGGAGAAGCCGGTGCCGTCCACGGCCACGCCGGGGTCGTTGACCACCACCTTGGCCCCGTGCCTGGCCAGGGCCAGGCACACCGCTCGGCCGATGCCCCGGCCGCCGCCGGTTACCACTGCCACCTTGCCTTCCAGAAGCCGTGCCATAGCGCTCCTTTCTGCCGATGGTTATCGGGCAGGCTGGGGGGGTTGCGGAGGTGCGGGGTTCACCAGGCCCTTGGCCAGGGTCTTGGGGAGCACCTCCCGCAGTTCCTCCACCGTCCAGTAGCCCGTCGGCTTGTAGATGGTCTTGATGAGGCGAGGCTGGGACATGAGGGCGATGGTGTCGCCATAGACCAGGAAGATCTGCCCGTTGATGTTGGAGGCGAAGTCGCTGGCCAGGTAGGCAACGAAGGGGGCCACATCCTCCGGTTGCCACTGGGCGATGCCTTCTTCCTCCTCAATGCCGGCGATGCCCCGCTGGGCACGGATTTGCCGTGCTGCTTCGGGGATGCCGGCGGTCATGCGGGTAAGGGCACGGGGGGCAATGGAGTTGGCGGTAACACCGTAGCGCCCCATATCCCGTGCTACCACCTTGGTGAAGCCGGCGATGCCCGATTTGGCGGCGCCGTAGTTGGCCTGCCCCGAGTTGCCTATCAGACCCGATTCCGAGGTGAAGGTGATGATGCGCCCCGACCTCTGCTGGCGGAAGATAACGCAGGCGGGCTTGACCACCGTGAAAGTGCCCTTCAGGTGGGTGGCGATGACCGCATCCCACTCCTCTTCTGTCATATTGAAGACCATCCGGTCTCGTAGAATGCCGGCGCAGGTTACCACGATATCCAGTTTGCCGAAGGCGTTCAGGGCTGTCTTGATGATGTTCTCTCCGCCCTGCATGGTGGCAACGCTGTCGTAGTTGGCTACTGCCTGCCCGCCGGCCTTGCGGATCTCGGCCACCACCTCATCGGCGACGGCGGTGGTGCCCCCGGTGCCGTCCACATTGACGCCGGGGTCGTTGACCACCACCTTGGCCCCCTCCTGGGCGAAGAAGAGGGCAACCGCCCGGCCGATGCCCCGTCCGGCGCCGGTGATGACTGCCACTTTGTCCTTCAGGGTGTCGGGCATTCGGTCTGACCTCCTTTCCCGGCCAGGATGCGGATGTCCTGGCCTACTCTCACAAGGGGTTGGTTCGGCTGGGGAGGATAACGGTGGCGGAGCCCGGTGTGGTGCGCTCCCCTTTGCCGTTCTCTATCCAGATCTCGCACTCCACATAGTGCTTGCCGTCCTGCACATACTTACGGGTGACCCTCCCCTTGGCGGTAATGGTATCGCCCGGCACATCCATGCCCCGATACTGGCAGGACAGTTTCTTCAGGGTGCCGTATTCGCCGATCCAGTCCGTGATCAGTTGGCCCAGCCAGGCGTTCTTCAACGCCCCGTGGATAATCACGCCCGGCAGGCCGTTGTTGAGGGCGAAGTCCTTATCGTAGTGGATCTGGTAAAAGTCACCCGACGCCCCGGCGTATTTCACCAGTTGCTGAGTCGTGGGGTGTTTTACCAGTGGGGGTATCTCCTGGCCCTCGGTTACATCTTCCCAGTAGAGCACCTTGCCCATAGCCACCTCCTCGTGGTGTTGCTATGAAGTAGGGAAGGGTGCTAATAGGAAATACCTGTGGCCCGCTGGGTGGCCACCACCTGGCCGAACTGGTTGGTATAGGTGATTTCCCGTGTGGTGAAGAGCATCGGCCCCAGGCGCCCCTCCCGCAGGCGCACATCCGCCAGGCGCTGGACAACGGTGATGCGGTCGCCGGGGCGCACCGGTTCAAAATACTCCCAGTCGCTTCCCCCGTCCAGCCGTCGGGTGAAAGGAGGGTCGGGGATGGGGAGGGATTTGGGAGGGAAGGCCCGCAGGAAGGTGGGGGGAGCGATGAGGCCCCCGTAGCGGGAACGGCGGGCGAGCGCTTCGTCGTTGTAGAGGGGGTTGGGGTCGCCGATAGCCTCGGCGAAACGGCGGATGTGCCCTCCCTCCACTTCGTAGGTGACGGGTTCCGATTGGGTTCCCACGGCCTTCCGGAGGGCTTCAAGGGCGCTCTGCACCTGGGTGGTCATGGCGTTTCCCTCCTCGGGGGGCTAGTAGCGGATGAGGGTGGAGCGCTGGGTGGCTACCTTCTGGCCGAACTGGTTGGTGTAGGTAATCTCCTGAATAACGAAGAGCGCCGGTCCCACACGAAGGGGGCGCTCCCGCACATCCACGATGCGGGCGACGGCGGTAATGGTGTCGCCGGGGCGCACGGGTTCAAAATACTCCCAGTCGCTTCCGGCGTCCAGCACGCGGCTTCCCGGCAGGTCTGTGCCCAGGCCTATCATCTCCGTATGGATGGCCCGCAGGAAGGTTGGGGGGGCAATGATACCCCCGTAGCGGGAACGGCGGGCGAGCACTTCGTCGTTGTAGAGGGGGTTGGGGTCGCCGATGGCCTCGGCGAAACGGCGGATGTGGCCTTTCTCTATCACCGTGGAGACGGGTTTGCTCTCTTTGCCGATAAGGGAACGGCGCTGCTCTTCGGTGAGCAAAGTGGCCTGGGTCATCCCGCACCTCCAGGAAGATGGCGCACAACCCGAAAGCAGTGTAGACGACATAAGAGGGGGTGTCAAGGGGTAGCGCAAGGAGGAAGCGGGTTGGGGCTCTTCCCTTTCTTGGGGTGCAAAGACGCTAGCGTCCACCGCCGACGGGGCGCACGATTTCCAGGGTGTCGCCGTCCCGCAGGAGGGTGGTGGCCCACGCCTGCCTCTCCAGAACCTCCCCGTTGTAGCCCACCGCCACAATGGTCAGGTTGACCCCCAGCGTCTGGAGGAACTCCAGGATGGTCATGGGGCGCTCTATGTGGCGGGGCTGTCCGTTGACCACCAGGGTCAGCATAGCGCACCCCCTCCAGCCCATGCCTGGCGCATCGCCTCTCTCAGGCGTCGGGCCGACGCTGCGGGGCGGGGCTGGCCCAGGATAGCGGTGACCACCGCTACCCCGTGGGCACCCGCCCGTATGCACTCCCCGGCGTTCTGGGGCGTTACCCCACCGATGGCCAGCACCGGCAGGGAGACGGCCTTCCGCAGGGCGGTGAGGAGGCCCACACCCGTCGCACTCTGTCCGGGATGGGACCGGCTGGGGAAGATGGTGCCGGCGACGAGCAAGTCGGCTCCTTCCTGTTCTGCCCTGTAGCCCGCCTCTACACTGTGCACCGACGCCCCGATGAGGAGCCGACGCCCCGCCAGACGGCGCACGGCGCTGGGGGGCAGGCCCGCCTCAGGGAGGTGCACCCCATCGGCCTCGGAGAGCAGGGCCACATCCGCCCTCTCGTTGATGAAGAGAAGAGCACGCCCCCGTGTAACCTCCCGCAGGCGCACGGCCAGGGCCAGCAGGTGCCCTCCGGGGAGGTCCTTCTCCCGCACCTGCACCAGGTCCACACCCCCTTCCACCGCCTGGGCCACCGCCTCCACCAGGGCATCCTGGGAGGGGTAGAGGTGGCGGTCGGTTACCAGGGCCAGGCAGGGGAGGGGGATGGGCATAGGCGTGGGGCTAGGGGCGTCGGCGAGCAGGCTGGGGCACCCCCTCCAGGGGGCTGGAGGCGGAGGCATACGCCCGTTTGGGGATGCGCCCTGCGAGGAAGGCCTTGCGCCCCGCTTCCACGCCCAGGCGGAAGGCCTCGGCCATCAGCGGGGGGTTCTCGGCCAGGGCGATAGCGGTGTTCACCAGCACCGCATCCGCCCCCAGTTCCATAGCCAGGGAGGCGTCCGAGGGGGCGCCCAGGCCGGCGTCCACCACCACAGGCACCGTGGCCTGCTCAATGATGATCTCTATCTCCTCTTTTGTAAGGATGCCCCGGCCCGAACCAATGGGGGAGCCAAGGGGCATCACGGTGGCACACCCGATCTCCTGCAACTGGCGGGCCAGCACCGGGTCGGCATGGATGTAGGGGAGCACCACAAACCCTTCTTTGATCAGTTGCTCGGCTGCCCGCAGAGTGCCCACGGGGTCGGGGAGGAGATACTTGGGGTCGGGGACCACCTCCAGTTTCACCCAGTTGGAGCCGGTAACCTGCCGTCCCAGGCGGGCGATGAAGAGGGCCTCCTCCACCGTCCGGCACCCCGCCGTGTTGGGGAGGATGGTGTAGCGGGTCCAGTCCAGGTAGTCCAGGATGGTCTTCTTTTGGGGATTGGAGAGGTCCAGACGGCGGATGGCGACGGTAACGATCTCCGCCCCCGAGGCGGAGATGGCATCCACCATCTCCTGGGGGGTGCGGAACTTGCCCGTTCCCACCATGAGGCGAGAGCGGAAGGTCTTGCCTGCAATGACCAGCGGGTCGTCCATAGCGCCCCCTTCCCAAACAGTTAGCGCCGCTGGGCAAGCCAGCGGCGCCTGCTGTGTTGGCTACCCCCCAGGTCCCTGCGCTGGCATTACCCAGATCAGGTTCTGACGGTCGGTGGCGGAGACAGCCACCCTCTCAGCCGGGTTCCCCCAGCTCCCGTCGTGGCCTATGCGCTTGTTCGTCTTCAGCATAGCACAGGGCGTGGCCTCCGTCAACGCGCGGAGGCTTTGCCCCCTGCACCCCCATGCGGGCCACCCGTTTGCCAGCCAGGCCCACACACGGGGGGCGACCCCTTGAGGGTGTGGAGGGCCATCCGTGTCTCCCAAGCCAGGGCCTCTGCCAGGGGCAGGTCGGTGCCCACGCGGAGGGCGTCCTTCACCAGGGCGACGGCGTTGGGTGGGAGGATGGCCAAAGAACGGGCCAGGGCCATCCCTGCGGCCAGGTGCCGACCCCGGGGCACAACCCGGTGCACCAGCCCCCAGGCCAGGGCATCGTGGGCCGAGAGGCGCCGGTTGGTCAGGAGCATCTCTAGGGTGCGGGAGGGGCCGATGTGCCGGGGGAGGGTCTGGGTGCCCCCGGCGGCGGGGATCATCCCCAGCGCCACCTCCGGCATGCCGAACACCGCATCCTCCCCTGCCACCCGGAGGTCGCAGAGGAGGGCCATCTCTACCCCCGAGCCGAGGCACCACCCGTGGATGGCGCAGACGAAGGGCTTGGGGATGGAGGCCCATACTTCCCAAACGGGGCGCAGGAACCGCACCCAGCGGGCAATGGCCTGGGAGGGGGCAGTGCCGAACTCGGTCAGGTCGGCTCCGGCGCAGAAGCCCCGCTCCCCCGCCCCATAGACCACCACCGCCACCACCTCCGGGTCGTCCCGTATGGCGTGGAGGGCCTGCCACACCTCATCCCGCATCTGGATGTTGTAGGCGTTGATAACCTGGGGACGGCACAGGGCAAGGGTTGCCACCCCTTCCTCTTTGGCGTAGCGGATGGTCTGGAAGGCGCTCATCCCCTTCCCCTTTGCTGGCGACGGCGGAGCCACACCTCTGCCACGCCGAAGGCCCCGCCCAAGAGCAGACCCAGCAGGGCGAAAGCGATGGCCGCAGACCCCGAGCGGAAGGCCAGCAGCCCCAGGGTCAGGTTCACCAGAAAGCCCGCCCCCATACCCAGCAGGACGATGCGCACTCCACCCCCTACCGCCCTTCGTATGTGGGGCGTCGGCGCTCCAGGAAGGAGCGGATGCCCTCTGCCCGGTCCCGGGTGCTCTGGAGGATGATGTTCAGGTCTGCCTCCAGGCGCAGAGCGTGTTCCAGGGGGAGGTCCAGCCCCTTCCACACCGCCTCCTTGGCGTATTGGCAGGCCAGGGGGGCCATCTGGGCGATGGCCTGGGCCAGGGCCATCCCTTCGGCCAGCAAGACACCCGGCGCCGTGACCCGATGCACCAGCCCCATGCCCAGCCCCTCCGAGGCCGACACCTCCCGGCCGGTAAGGAGCATGTCCTGCGCCCACGCCCGCCCCACAATGCGGGCAAGGAGTTGGCTCCCCCCATCCCAGGGAAGGAGGCCGTAGCGCAGGTGGGGCATCTGGAAGACCGCCCTCTCGCTGGCCAGCCGAAGGTCGCATGCCAGGAGCAGTTCCAGGCCCGGGCCACGGGCCGGTCCATTGGCCACCCCCACAACGGGCTTGGGGAAGGCCAGCAGACGGCGGGCGCACTGCCATCGCCGCAGGTGGGTGTCGGCCTCCTGAGGCTCAGGGGGCAGGGGAAGAAGCCCCGGTGGAGGGAAAGGCCCGGCAGAGAAGACCTCCCCCTCGCCGGTTAGGAGGACAACCCACACCCCTTCATCGTGGGTCAGGGCGTCCAGGGCGTCCTCTAGGGCGTGGGCAAGGAGGGGGTCAACGGGGTTCCCTTCGTGAGGACGGCACAGGGTCAGGATGGCCACCTTGCCCTGTCGTTCCTGGCGCAGTGCCTGGGACATGGAAGCCCCTATACCCTTTGGCCCGCCCCCTCCGCCTCCAGTTGGGTCAGGAGGGCCTCCACCTTTTGGCGGACGGTGTCTCGGATGGCCCGCACCTGGGGGAGGGGGAGGTCTTTGGGGTCGGGGAGGCCCCAATCCTCCACATCCCTCAGCAGGATGGCGGGGCAGGCCTGGGTGTCCACGGCGCACCCCATCACGATGACCCTTTGGGCCTGGCGCACCATCGCATCGGTGAGGGCTTTGGGGTGCTCCAAGGAGAGGTCTATGCCTACCTCCCGCATGGTCTCGGCCACCGTGGGGTGGATGTGGGGTGCCGGCTGGGTGCCGGCGGATTCGGCCCGAAAGGGGAGGCCCCGCTGGCGTGCCAGATGGTTAAAGAGGGCCTTGGCCATCTGGCTACGGCCGGCGTTGTGGACGCAGACGAAGAGCACCTGGGCCATTCGCCTCCTATGCCTTTGCGGGGCGGAAGTAGGGGATGGTTACCTGGTCGGTGACCTTCCGGAAGACCACCTCCACCGGCATGCCGATGCGCACATCCTCGGGCTTGCACTCAAGAATGTTGGTGAACATCCGCACCCCCTCCTCCAGTTCCACCAGGGCCAGAACATAGGGGACCTCTTCGGCGTAGCCGGGGGAGCGGTTCTGGTAGGTAACAGTGAAGGTATAGACCTTCCCTTTGCCGGAGGCCTTGACCCACTGGGGCGGTTCGTTGGCCCAGCAGTGGGAGCAGAAGCCCCGGGGGTAGAACTGGTATTTCCCGCACTTCTGGCACTTCTGGATGAGCAGTTCCCCCCGTTTGCAGGCCTCCCAGTAGGGGCGGGTCTCTCCGCTGATGGCAGGGAGGAGTTTCTTATACTGCTGGGTGGTCATGGCGTCCTCCGCAGAAGGCTAGTCCCGGGCGAGGATAACGGTGCCGCCACTGTGGCGGGAGCCCAAGGCTCCGCCGGTCCCGTGGCAGAGGGCGATGTAGGGCGGCTCGGCACGGTTCCGGCGGGCGTGGGTCTGGCGGGGGGTGCCGGCATAGTCGCCCCGCAGTTGGCGTGTGGCCTCAATGAGCAGGAAGATGCCCCGCATACCGGGGTGGTTGCTGGAGAGGCCTCCTCCGTCGGTATTGGTGGGCAAGTCCCCGTCAATGCGCAGGCGACCCCCGCTCACGAAGTCGCCCCCTTCGCCCCGCTTGCAGAAGCCCAAGTTCTCCAGGGTGAGCAGGACGGTGATGGTGAAGGAGTCGTAAATCATGCACATGTCAATGTCCTGGTGGGTAACGCCCGCCATAGCGAAGGCCTGGGGGGCGGACTGGTAGGCGGCCATCTCCAGGAGGTCCCGCCAGCCCCCGCCCTGGTGGGCGATCCCCTCGCCCACGCCCAGTATCCATACGGGCTTCTTCCTGGTGGAGCGGGCCAGAGAGGGGGACGCAACCACCACCGCCCCACCCCCATCGGAGATGACACAGCAGTCCAGCAGGTGGAGGGGGGAGGAGATTATGCGAGAGGAGAGGACGTCCTCCACGGTGATGGGGTCCCGATACATGGCGTGGGGGTTCATGGAGGCGTGGTAGCGCATGGCGACGGCGATTTCAGCCAGTTGCTCGGGCTTGGTGCCATATTCATACATGTGACGCTGGGCCACCATAGCGTAAAGGCCTACGGTGGTGGTGCCATAGATGTCCTCAAAGGAATCGGGGACGGGGGAGAGACGGGCCTGGCCCCAACGGGCGGCTCCTCCGGTGCCGACCGCTACCCCGCCGGAGCGGGCGGTGCTCCCGTAGGCGATAACGGCGCAGTTGATGCGCCCCGCAGCGATGGCGGTGAGGGCGTGGGAGAGGTGGAATTCGAAGGAGCCACCGCCCACATTGGTGCTGTCCACCCAGCGGGGATAAATATTGAGGTAGTCGCACATGCCGTAGCCGGTGATGCCGGGGGGCATGGCGGCCACAAAGAGGGCGTCCACATCCTTCTTCTCCAGGCCGGCATCGTTGAGGGCGCCGATGATGCTTTCGGCGATGATCAACTGCTCGCTTTTATCAGGGGCATAGCGGGTGGGATGCTCATAGACCCCCACGATGGCGGCAGTTCGGCGCAGGTCCATCGGTGCCTCCTTTGCAAGCACTGTGGTGGGCGTAAGGACAGGGTTAGTGTAGCCCCGTGTAGGGACTATGTCAAGGTTGGCAGGCTTTTCACCTGTTGGTGGGAGAGGGGGAGGTCGCCCTACCCCGAGGCCGAGGGGAAGCGGGGTGAACGGCGCTCCCGCAGGGACTGGAGGCCCTCCCGCACATCGGGGCCGAAGAAGCCCAGCATCTCCAGGGCCAGGGAGTAGTCAAAGGAGACCAGCCCGCCCAGGCGTAGCCACTGGTTCAGCGCCCGCTTGGTCCAGCGAATGGCCGGCTGAGGGCCGTTGGCCAGTTTCCGGGCCACCTCCCACGCCTTGGGCATCAACTCCTCGTGGGGCACCACCATGCTCACCAGCCCAATGCGCTCCGCCTCTCGTGCATCAATGAAGTCGGAGGTGAGGAGGTAATATTTGGCCTTGGCGAGGCCACACAGCAGGGGCCAGATGATGCAGGCGTGGTCCCCCGCAGCCACTCCCAGGCGGATGTGCCCATCGGTGAAGCGTGCCCGCTCCGAGGCGATGGAGATGTCGGCCATCAGGGCGACAGCCAAGCCCGCCCCCACCGCGACTCCATTGATAGCGGAGACGATGGGCTTGTCCAGGTTCAGCATATTGTAGACGATGTCCCGTGCCTCCTGCATGCTCTGCGCCACGGCGTCGGCGCTGGTGGTCATGGCCTCTATAACCGAGAAATCGCCCCCAGCGGAGAAGGCGTTGCCCGCCCCGGTAATAAGGGCGACCCGCACTTCCGGGTCGTTCCCCAGGTCCAGCCAGATACGGCTCAGTTCGTTGTGGAGGCGGGCGTTGGTGGCGTTATAGGCCTCAGGGCGGTTCATGGTCAGGAGGGCAACCCCCTCCCGCTTCTCAATGAGCAGGTGCTGATAGGTGCTGTAGTCGGGCATCGGGCTCCTCCTTTGCAGTGTCCCTCCCAGGGTATTATAGGGCCTTGGGGGGCCTTGCCCAGAGGAAATATGTATACTGGAAGCAGAAAGCCTGGAGGGAGGGCATGCCTGGCAAAGAGGTGCGTGTTACTCACCCCGATGGGTATGAGGTAGAGGTGGCCTCGGGGGCGATGACCCGCCACGCGGGGGTATCTCAGGCTTTGTGTGGCTCGGAGGGGATACACCTGGCCATCGCCCGCATACCGCCGGGGTGTCGGTCCAGCGCCCACTACCATGTGAACTGCGAGTCGGCTATCTATGTGGTGAAGGGGCGGGGGAAGTTCCTGGTGGGGGAACGGTTGGAGAGGGCCCTGCCTATCGGGCCAGGGGACTTTATCTATGTGCCCCCGGGGGCGGTGCACGCCCCGGTGAACGACGGGCCGGAGGAGATGGAACTCATCGTGGCCCGCAACACGCCGGTGGAGGTTGTGGTAGAATGGGATGAGAAGCGGGGTGCCCCTCGGGAGACCCCCAGCAGGGGCGGGTAGCTCAGGTGGCGAGAGCGCGGTCCTGATAAGACCGAGGTCCCTGGTTCGAATCCAGGCCCGCCCACCATCCCTGCGGGGTGTTGACGCCCTCCCCCCTATCGGCTAGGATACAGGGGTGTAATGCCCGACGCCCGCCAGACGCCGATGGCCTCTATATTTGACCTGCACGTCCATACCACCAAGGGCAGTAGCGATAGCAGCCTCTCCCCCGAGGAGTTGGTGCGAGAAGCCAAGCGCATCGGCCTCACCGGCGTCTGCCTGACCGAGCATAGCGGATGGACCGACCGCCACGACTTTGAACGCTTCGCCCGCCAGCACGATATCGTCCTCGTCCGTGCCCTGGAGATAGACACCGATTACGGCCACATCCTCGTCTTTGGACTGGACGGCTACATCCCCGGCGTTACACGGGTGCGGGACCTGCGCAAAGTGGTGCGGGCCATGGGGGGCTTTATGGTCTCCGCCCACCCCTTCCGCAACCTCTTCAACCCCCCGCCCTACAACCACAACCTGATCTACAAAGACCCCCGATGCTACCCCAAAACCCCTCGGGAGGCGTGTGAGCATATGCTCTTTGAGTTGGTGGACGCTATCGAGGTGGTGAACGGGGCCAACACCGATCAGGAGAACCGCTTTGCCCTGGAGGTGGCACGCCGTCTGGGAAAGCCAGGCACCGGCGGGAGCGACGCCCACTCAACCCACGGGCTGGGCAAAGGGGTAACCCTCTTCGACGGCCCTATCCGCAACGAAAAGGACCTCATAGAGGCCCTGCGGGCCGGCGCTTGCCGACCTGCCGAGGGTTTCCATGTAGGGAACCTGCGCATCTTTGGGGAGGAGGTGGGGGAGATGGGTGCCTTCGGACGGGAACTGGGCCAACCCGACCTCTAACCCCCTCCTGCACTCCGATAGCACGATATACCGTTCTCTGCTCGGATGGGTGGGGGAGCCACCATGCTGGAAGGTGCCGATGCCCTCCTCGCAGAACCGTGGGCCGCGCTGGACCTGGAGACCACGGGCCTTGACCCCGCCCACGACGCCATTATTGAGGTGGGGGCGGTGCGCTTCCAGGGCTCCCGGGTGCTGGACGCCTTCTCCAGCCTGGTGAACCCCTATCGCCCCATCCCGCCGGAGGTGGAGCGCCTTACGGGCATCACCAGCCGGGCGGTGGCCGATGCCCCGCCCTTCGCCCTGGTAGCGGGGCGTCTGCTGGAGTTTTTGGGGCGTGTCCCCGTGGTGGTCGGGCACAACCTCGCCTTTGACCTCTCCTTCCTGGAGCGGGCGGGGGTGCGCCTCCCGGCCCTGGGGGTGGACACTCAGGAACTAGCGGAGGTGCTCTTCCCCCGTGGCCCTTACAGCCTGGGCGCTCTCGCCTTGGCTCACGGTATCCTTTTGCGCCGTGCCCACCGTGCGGAGGAGGACGCTCGTGCTACCGCCTTGCTCTTCTCCGCCCTATGGGAGCGCCTGTTGTCCTTGGACCCCTCCCAGGTGGCCGAGTGGCGTCGCCTGGCGAGCCTGGGGGGACGCCCTCTGGGGCGTCTGCTGGCGGTGGCCGAGGCGGTGCAGGCCCGGCAGGGGATCCGCCCCCGCTTTGGCCCGGGGGGAGTAGATACCGACCACCTGACCCGACGCCTGGCTATCGCCTCTGTCCCCCGCTCTCGCCAGCGCCCTCTGCCCCCCACGGTGGAGACGGTGCGCACCCTCCTGGCGTCCGACGGCCCTTGCGCCCGCCTGCTGGGGAGTTGGGAGCACCGCCCCCAGCAGGGCGAGATGGCCTGTGCCGTCCTGCAGGCCCTGCAGGAGGGGCGTATCCTTCTGGCGGAGGCGGGCACCGGCGTGGGGAAGAGCCTAGCCTACCTCATCCCTTCAGCCCTCCTTGCCCTGGAACGGGGGGAGCCAGTAGTGGTCTCCACCGCCACCGTCAGCCTGCAGGAGCAGTTGGTGCAGAAGGACCTGCCCTTGGTGGCCAAGGCTCTGGAGATGGCCGGCTCGCCTGCCCTGCGGTGGGCGCTTCTGAAGGGGAGGGGGCATTACCTCTGCCTGCGCCGTTTCGCCTACTGGCGCAACGCTTCCCACCTCTCCCCCGATATGGCCCATCTCCTGGCACGGGTTACCCTCTGGCTGGAGCAGACCGCCACCGGCGACCGGGCGGAACTGACCCTTGCCCCCCGCCAGGCCTCCCTGTGGGGAGACCTGTCGGCCCAGGGGGCGGTGTCGTGTCCGGATGGGCGTGGCCCTTGCTTCCTGGAGTCCGCCCGCACCCGTGCGGACAACGCCCACATCATCGTGGTGAACCATGCCCTCCTTCTGCGTGCTTCCGTTTTGGAGGGCGGACTGCTCCCCTCCTATCGCTACCTCATTGTGGATGAGGCCCACCACCTGGCCGAGGAAGCCACTCGTCAGTTCGGTGTCCGCGTGGAGCAAGGGGGGGTGGATGCCCTGCTGGGGAACCTGGTGGGGCCCGGCGGGCTGGCTGTATCGGCCGTTTCTGCCTACCGCCCTTCTCGGGCCCGTGAAGACCGACGCCGGCAAACGGAGGCCTGTGCCCAGGCGCTGGAGCGGGCGGTGAGGCGTGCCCAGGAGGCCTGGGCAACCCTCTGCCAGGGCGCCCTGGCTTTCGCCGGCCAGCATCAGCAAGGGACCGCCGAGGCCAGCACCGAGGTGGCCATTACTCCGGAGCGCCGTCGGGAGCGTGCCTGGGCATCCCTGTTGGCCGGATGGGAGAGCGTCCGCTTGGCTTTGCGGGGGGTGGAGGACGCCCTCAACGCCCTTCACGCCTCCCTGGAGGGGCTGGAGCAGGCGGGTCTACATAACTACGAGGCATTGGTGGCAGAGGCGCAGGGCCGGGCACAGGAGGTGCGGGAAGTGCTCCAGGGGCTGGCCACCTTCTTCAACCCTCACCGCTCCGATACGATCTATTGGCTGGAGGCCGGCAACAGCGACCTGGCCTTCGTTTGTGCCCCTCTGCAAGTGGGGCCGATTCTGCAGGAGCGCCTGTTCAAGGGACTTGCAGGGGCGGTGCTCACCAGCGCCACCCTCTCCGTAGCGGGGGATATGGCTCCCATTGCCAACGACCTGGCCCTGCCCGACGCCCGGCAACTGGTGTTAGGCTCTCCTTTTGATTACCGCACTCAGGTGGCCGTGGTGGTGCCCACCGACCTTCCGGAGCCAGAGCGGGGGGAATACCCTCTCAGGGTGCCCCAAGTCCTGGCCAGCATCGCCCTCTCTGCCGGGGGCCATACCCTGGTCCTCTTCACCTCTCATAGCGCCTTACGGCATACCGCCGCTAGCCTGCGCCCCCTTCTCGCCTCTGCCGGTATCCGTGTTCTCGCCCAGGGGATAGACGGCACCCCCCAGCAGGTGGTAGAGCAGTTTACCCGGGAGGAGAAGGCCATTTTGTTGGCCACCGCCAGCCTTTGGGAGGGGTTGGACCTGCCGGCGGGGAGCCTGCGGGTGCTGGTGCTGGCCCGTCTTCCTTTCGCCGTGCCGACCAGCCCCCTCTATTCCGCCCGTGCCCAGTTATATAGCGACCCCTTCCGGGAGTATGCCCTCCCTCAGGCTATCCTGCGCTTTCGCCAGGGGTTTGGCCGTCTGGTGCGTCGGCGCTCCGACCGGGGGGCGGTGGTGGTGCTGGACAGCAGGGT
>BEHZ01000033.1 GCA_002923335.1 bacterium HR23
ATCTCCTCGGGCAAGCCCAGGGCAAGGCCTACCTCCCGCACCTCGTCCTTGAAGAGGTAGCGAAGAGGCTCCACCAGGCGCAGGCGCATGAAGGCCGGCAGGCCCCCGACATTGTGGTGGGTCTTAATTTTTGCCGCCGCTTTTGTCTCCCCTTTGCTCTCAATGATGTCGGGGTAAAGGGTGCCCTGGGCCAGGAAGTCCACCTTCCCCAAGGCGGCCGCTTGCTCCTCAAAGACACGGATGAACTCCTCCCCCACCACCCGTCGTTTCTCCTCCGGGTCTACTACCCCCCGCAGGCGCTCCAGGAAGCGCTGGGAGGCGTCCACATAAGCGACCTGCAGGCCCAGGCGTGCGCGGAAGGTATTCAATACCCGCTCCGGCTCCTCACGACGGAGGAGACCGTTATTGACAAAGACGCAGGTGAGTTGGTTGCCCACCGCCCGATGGACAAGGACGGCGGTAACCGCCGAGTCCACACCCCCCGACAGCGCGCAGACCACCCGTCCGTTGCCCACCTGGGCACGAATCTGCTCCGTGGCATCGGCGATGAAGTTAGTAGGCGTCCACAGCCCCTGGCACCCGCATACCTGGTAAAGGAAGTTGGCAATAATCTGGCGTCCATACGGGGTGTGGGCCACCTCTGGGTGGAACTGGAGGCCGTAAAGGCGCCGTTCCGGTAACCCGATGACCGCCAGAGGGGCATTATCGGTATAGGCCAGGGCCTGGAACCCCGGGGGCAGTTCCAGGACCTGGTCGCCATGGCTCATCCACACAGGCATCTCGGGCGGGAGGTCCTGGAAGAGGGGGATATGGGGCCTGCTCTGATGAAGGATGGCGTGGCCGTATTCCCGCCGGCCGGGGGCAACCCTGCCTCCCAGTTGGTAGGCCAGGGCTTGCATCCCGTAGCAGATGCCCAGCACTGGCACCCCCCACTCCAGCACATAGGAGGGGATAAGGGGCGCCCCCGGCTCGTAGACGCTGGCCGGCCCTCCCGAGAGGATGAAGCCTTTGACGTTCAGGTGGCGGAGGGCATCAGGGGAGGTATCGTAAGGGTGGATTTCGCAGTAGACCCGGCACTCCCGCACCCGCCGGGCGATGAGGCGAGTGTATTGGGACCCGAAGTCGAGCACCACGATGGCCTCACCCACGGCACGGGGGTGCTCACCGCCTTCGGCCAAGGCCTGGCCCTGGCGTTGGCGAGAGATCTCCAGGTAGGTGGAGACCTCCAGGTGGTCGCTGGCCGACACCCGGCGGCCCATATCGGGGGAGGAAGCGCTGGTGCGGGTCTCTTGGGGGGGCATCTTGGCCATAGCGTAGCATGCGGTGCTATACTAGTCAAGGAGTCTGTGGAGGAACACCCTCTGTCCACGGAAGTCTTTGCGTCTAGGTTCCCCCCTGCCCTGGAGCAAGCCCTCCAGGAGGCGGTGGCAGTCCTGGCCGGGGGGGGCATTGTTGCTTTCCCCACCGATACCGTTTACGGCCTGGGGGGCGACGTCTTTCGGGAGGAGGCGGGGGAAAAGGTGTTCCTGGTCAAGGGCCGTCCCGAGGGCATGCCTCTGCCGGTGCTCTTGGCCTTTCCCCAGGATGTGGAGCGGGTGGCGGTGGCCATTCCCCCTGTCGCCTATCGGCTTATGGAGCGCTTCTGGCCGGGGGGTCTTACCCTGGTGTTGCCCAAGGCCCCGGCGGTGCCGGCCATCGTGGCGGCACGAGGATGGACGGTGGGGGTGCGGGTGCCCAACCACCCGGTCCCGCGGGAACTGGCCCGACGGTTGGGGAGTCCCATCCATGGCACCAGCGCCAACCCCAGCGGTGCCCCGGCGTGTCGCACGGCGCAAGAGGTAAAAAGCGCCCTCGGGGGCAGGGTAGACTATATCCTGGACGGGGGGCCAGCCCCAGGGGGGCAGAGCACAGTGGTGGACCTCACCGGTCCCCAGCCCCGCTTGGTGCGCCAGGGGGTTGTGCCTGCCCACGCCATTGAAGAGGTGCTGGGTGCGCCATTGAAGGGGGGTGCGCAGGTATGAGCCAGGCGGACGCTTCTCGGCGCATCGCCATCGGGTGCGACCACCACGGTGTTGCCCTCAAGTCGGCTTTGGTGGCCTTCCTCACGGAGGCTGGCTACGCGGTAGAGGACTTCGGCACCCACGATACCGCTCCTGTGGACTACCCGGATGTAGCGGTGCAGGTGGCCTCGGCGGTGGCTCAGGGAAAGGCCCAGCGGGGAGTGCTCATCTGTAGCACGGGGATCGGTATGAGCATTACCGCCAACAAGGTGGCAGGGGTGCGGGCTGCCCTGTGCCACGACGCCTTTTCGGCCCAGCGGGCCCGTGGCCATAACGATGCAAATGTTCTGTGCATGGCTGGTTCCTCCACCGGGCCGGCACAGGCGAAGGAGATTCTCCTCGCGTTCCTCACTACCCCCTTTGAAGGGGGGAGGCACGCCCGCCGGGTGGAGAAGATCGCCCAACTGGAGCGCTCCACTCTTTCCTGCCCATAAGGGGGAGAGATGCCCGTCCCGCCCGCCCTCCTGGACGCCTCCCGTGTCGTAGAAAGGGGACTGCGCCAGCATCTTGAAGGGCGGGGTGAACTCCTCTACCGCATGCTGGAATACCACCTGGGTTGGCGGGATGCCCAGGGGGAGGCGATTTCTTCCCACAGCCTGTATCCCTATGGGGCGCTGTGTGTCCTGGCGGGGGCCGCTCAGGGCTTGGCGCACCCCTTGGCAGAGGGATGTGGGGCGGCAGTAGAACTCCTCGCCCACTTCCACCAGGTGCATCGGGAGGTGCAGGATGGCGCCCCGGGCTCTCAGGAACGCCCCACCCTCTGGTGGCTGTGGGGGCCGGCCCAGGCCATCAATGCGGGCGATGGTTTCCACGCGGTCGCCCGCCTGGCCCTGATGGGTCTGGGGGGACGGGGGGTAGAGGTCTCGCGTGTGCTGGACGCCCTGCGCCTGCTGGACCAGACCGCCCTGCAGATGTGCGAGGGTCGCTGGCACGACCTGCACCTGCAGGAGCGCCTGGAGGTTACCCCCTCCCAGTGCCAGCGCATTGCCCAACAGCAAACGGGGGCGCTGATAGCGTGTGCCCTCACCTTGCCGGCAGTGGTGCTAGGCTTGTCCTCCTCGGTGCAGGACCTCTGTTGGCAGGCGGGACAACGGTTGGGCATCGGCATCTCCTTCTGGCACGACCTGCGCCGCTGGCGTTCCCAGGCGTCTAGTAGTGTGTTGCTGAACAAGACAAAGACTCTCCCCCTCGCCCTGGCCCTCCAGAAGGGAGGCCCCAGGGAAAAGCGGGAACTGGGTGCCGTGTTCGTGAAGCGGGTGCTGGAGCCGGCCGATCTGCCCGTCCTTGTAGCCCTCTTGGAGCGTTTGGAGGTGTTTCAGCAGGCGGAGGCGCTGGCCCAGCAGGCGCTGGAGGAAGGGATGGCCCTCTGGCGACAGGCCGTGGGTGAGGCGGGCGCAGATACCCTGCGCCCGGCCGTCTTTTTCCTGGCCCACGAGGCGCCGTTAGCGCCTTGAGCACGGGGCAGGCGAACTACGCATCAAAGGGGGTTGTTATGCCCAGGTGGGTGAGTGTGCAGGACCTCCCTGTGGCGGGCCGTCGGGTGCTGGTGCGGGTGGACTTCAATGTGCCTTTACAAGACTCCAGAGTTACAGATGATACCCGTCTGCGGGCTGTCCTGCCCACCATTCGCTATCTACAGGAGCAAAGGGCACGAATCATCCTGTGTTCCCACCTCGGGCGTCCGGGTGGGAAGGTGGTGGAAAGGGAGCGCCTTCGCCCCGTTGCCCAGCACCTCTCCCACCTTCTGGGCCAAACGGTGCACTACGCCGAAGACTGCATCGGCCCCAAGGCCCACGAGGCGGTGAGCGCTTTGGCTCCCGGGGAGGTGCTTTTGCTGGAGAACCTGCGTTTCCACCCCGGCGAGGAGAAAAACGATCCCGCCTTCGCCCAAGCCCTGGCGTCCCTGGCCGAGGTGTTCGTGAACGACGCCTTTGGGGCGTCGCACCGTGCCCACGCCTCCATTGTGGGGGTTCCCCGCTATCTTCCCAGTGGGGCTGGCTTCCTGCTCCAAAAGGAACTGCGTGCCTTGGGGATGGTGCTCACCGCGCCCCAGCGCCCCCTGGGTCTGCTGATGGGCGGGGCCAAGGTAGGCGACAAGATTCAGGTGCTGATGAACCTCCTGCCGAAGGTGGATGTGCTCCTCATCGGGGGTGGTATGGCAGCCACTTTCCTGAAGGCCCAGGGGATAGAAGTGGGGAAATCTCTTTTGGAGCAAGACCTTATCCCCTTTGCGCGCCAGGTTCTCCAGCAGACGAGCCAGCGGGGGGTGTCCTTGTCTCTTCCCGTGGATGTGGTGGTCGCGACCGCCTTGGAGCCGGGGGCGCCTCACTGGGTTGTGCCCGTCTCCGCCATACCGTCCGAGGGGCGTATCGTGGATATTGGGAGGGAGACAATACAGGCCTTCGTTTCCCACCTCACCCGATGCAAAACAGTGCTATGGAATGGGCCGATGGGGGTTTTTGAGATACCCGCTTTTGCCCAGGGCACCCGTGCAATGGCGGAAGCGCTGGCCCACCTGACAGCGACCCAGGGCCTCGTCAGTGTAGTAGGGGGAGGCTCTACCGCCGAGGCGGTGGTGCAGTTGGGGCTGGCGGATAAATTGAGCCATGTGTCCACCGGCGGGGGGGCGTCCTTGGAGTTCCTGGAGGGCAAAGACCTCCCGGGTGTGAGCGCCCTGTGGAGCAAGGAAGAACTGGCAAGGGGGCGTCGTGATTGACCTGCCTGGACTGACCGACCTTCTGCAGGAGTCGCCGAGCAAAATCCTCTTCCTGGTGGTGGACGGACTGGGTGGGCTTCCTCACCCCGAGACCCACCGTTCAGAACTGGAATCCGCCCGCATCCCTCACCTGAACGCCCTGGCCCGCCGAAGCGCCTGTGGGCTGACTACTCCCGTGCTCCCCGGCATTACACCTGGAAGCGGGCCGGGGCACCTGGCCCTCTTCGGCTACGACCCCCTGAAATACACCATCGGGCGGGGGGTGTTGGAGGCCCTGGGCATCGGGTTGACCCTCCAGCCGGGCGACCTTACCGCTCGTGGTAACTTCTGCACGGTGGACGCGCAGGGGCGGATTACGGACCGGCGGGCGGGGCGCATTTCTACCGAGGAGAGCCGGGTGCTGGCGGAGCGGTTGGGCGGTATCCGCCTTCCCGGGGTGCATCTGGAGGTGCACCCAGTCAAGGAGCATCGCTTCGTCCTCCTTCTGCGGGGGGATGGCCTGTCGGAGGCGATAAGCGATACCGACCCCGGCCGAACAGGGGTGCCGCCCCGGGAGCCTACTGCCCTTTCCCCTGCAGGGGAGAGGACGGCCCCCCTGGTGCAGGCGTTCGTCGCCGAGGCCCAGAAACTCCTGGCCGGGGAGCAGAAAGGCAATATGGTGCTCTTGCGGGGGTGGTCTCGCCTGCCGTCCCTCCCTAATTTCTGCCAGACCTACCGCCTACGGGCGGCGGCCATTGCCGCCTACCCTATGTATCGGGGCATCGCCCGAGTGCTGGGTATGGCGGTGTTGCCGACAGGGAGCACCTTTGCCGAGGAGGTGGCCACCCTCCAGGAGCACTGGGACCAGTATGACTTCTTCTTCCTGCACTACAAGCCCGCCGACGCCGCCGGCGAGGATGGGGACTTCCAGGGGAAGGTGCGGGCGCTGGAGGCGCTGGACGAGCATATCCCCAGCCTTCTGGCCTTGCACCCCGATGTCTTCGTGCTGGCGGGCGACCACGCCACCCCTGCCCTGGTGGGGGGACACTCGTGGCACGCTGTCCCCTTGCTCATCCACTCCCGCTACACCCGAGGGGAGGGAGTAGAGGCGTTCCACGAGCGGGCGTGCGCCCAGGGGTCGCTGGGGCGCCTGCCGGCCACGGCAGTAATGCTCCTAGCCCTGGCCCACGCTGGCCGGCTCGCCAAATACGGTGCCTAGGAGCCTGCCATGCCCATTCCTATGCTCGTCGGCAACTGGAAGATGCACACGACTGTCCCCGAGGCGGTCGCCCTGGCCCACGCCATTCGCTCCCGCCTGGATGACCCGGACGATGTCCTTACGGTGCTGTGCCCCCCGTTCGTGGCCCTCTGGGCAGTGGCGGAGGCTTTGAAAGGTTCTACCATAGCCCTGGGCGCCCAGAACATGCATTACGAGGAAAAGGGGGCCTTCACCGGCGAGGTGTCCCCTGCTATGCTCCAGGGCCTGTGTCAGTTCGTCATCCTGGGGCACTCGGAGCGCCGACACCTCTTTGGGGAGACGGATGACCTCATCAACCGTAAGGTGAAGTCGGCCCTGCGGTGGGGATTGCGCCCTATCTTGTGCGTCGGTGAGACACTGGCCGAGCGGGAGGCGGGGCGGGCAGTAGAGGTGGTGCGCCAACAGGTGGAGCGGGGGCTGGAGGGCGTCGGCGATTGCCACGGCGTTGTGATCGCCTATGAACCGGTCTGGGCCATCGGGACCGGTCTCCCCGCCACCCCCGAAACCGCCCAGGAGATGATGGTGGAGGGCGTGCTCCGTGCTCTGATGGGCCTCTACGGGGAGCACGATGCCCTGGAGGTGCCCCTTCTCTACGGCGGGAGCGTTACCCCGGAGAACCTGGAGGGTTTCCTGCACCAGCCGGCTATCCACGGGGCGTTGGTGGGCGGGGCAAGCCTGCGGGCCGACGCCTTCTGCCAGATGGTGCGTATCCTGGAGCGGGTGCGGGGGTAAAGGCTGGATACCCGACAGCAGAAGCCTCCTCTGCTGGCCATTGTTGGCCCCACAGGGACGGGCAAAAGCGCATTGGCGGTCGTCCTGGCCCGGCGCTTTCACGGTGAAATCATCAACGCCGATAGCGGTCAGGTCTACCGTGGTCTGGACATCGGCACTGCGAAGCCCCCACCCTCGGTGCGGGCGGAGGTCCCGCACCACCTGTATGACCTGGTCGGCCCCACGGAGACCTTTAGCCTGGGGTTGTATCTCCAGTTGGCACGGCAGACCATTGAGCAGGTGCAAAGGCGGGGTGCTCTGCCCATATTGGTGGGGGCGTCGGGGCAGTATGTGTGGGCGGTGCTGGAGGGATGGGAGGTGCCTCCGGTTCCTCCCCAGCCCTCGTTGCGCCATGCCCTCCTGGAGAAGGCCCGGCGCGAGGGGTCCCTCGCCCTTTACCGCATGCTCCAGGAGGTGGACCCCGTGTCCGCCCAGCGCATTGATCCTCGCAACATCCGCCGGGTTGTTCGTGCCCTGGAGGTGTGCCTTCTCGCGGGCAAACCCTTCTCTCAGGTGCGACGAAAGGGCGAGGTGCCCTGGCGCTGGCTGGCTTTGGGCCTCACTTACCCTACCCGCCAGGCCCTTTACGACGCCTTAGACCGACGGGTGGACTCTATGCTCCAACAGGGGTGGCTGGAGGAGGTAAAGGGGCTTCTGGCTTTGGGCTACAGCCCCAACCTTCCCGTCTTCGCCCGATTAGGATATCGCCCCCTGATGCTGGCGGTGCAGGGGTGCATAACGCTGGAAGAGGCGGTAGACCAGGTGAGGCGAACCCATCGGGTGTTGGCACGCCGTGCCTTCGCCTGGTTCCCTCCTGGCGACCCCCGCATCCACTGGCTAATGGTGGGGCCCGACCTGCAGGGGGAGGCACAAGCGCTGGTGGAACAGTTCCTGGCAAGCGGGGAGGGGCCTTAGGGCAGGCGCAGGCGCTCCTCTAGGTGCTTCTCCACCTCGGCGATAGGCACCCGCACCTGGTTCATGCTGTCCCGGTCCCGGATGGTAACCTGCTGGTCTTCAAGGGACTGGAAGTCAATGGTGATGCAGTAGGGAGTGCCTATCTCGTCGAAACGGCGGTAACGCCGGCCGATGCTTTGGGCATCGTCGTAGGCGACGGTCCACCGCCCCAGGGCCTTGAGAGAGAGGTAGACCTGCCGGGCCAAGGGCACCAGGCGCTCATTACGGCTGAGGGGCAACACCGCCACTTTGATGGGGGCTAGGGCGGGGTGCAGGCGCAAGACAACCCGCACCTGCTCCTTGTCCGGCTCCTCATCATAGGCGTCTATCAGGAAGGCCAGGGTGGCACGGTCCACCCCACCCGACGGCTCAATAACATAGGGGACAATGTGCTGGTTGGTCTCCTCGTCAAAGTAGGTGAGGCGCTCCCCGCTGAACTGGGAGTGGCGCTGAAGGTCGAAATCGGTGCGGTTGGCGATGCCCTCCAGTTCTGCCCAGCCCCAGGGGAAGCGGTATTCAATATCCACAGTGGCCTTGGCGTAGTGGGCCAGTTCCTCCTTGCCGTGCTCCCGCAGGCGCAAGTTCTCCCGGCGGATGCCATAGCGCAGATACCAGTTGAAGCGTTCTTCCACCCACCGGCGGTGCCATGCTTCGTCTTCCCCAGGCTTAACGAAATACTCAATCTCCATCTGCTCAAACTCACGGGTGCGGAAGATAAAGTTGCCAGGGGTGATCTCATTGCGGAACGCCTTGCCGATCTGGGCGATGCCAAAGGGGAGGCGTTTCCGGGTGGCGTTCAGCACATTTAGGAAGTTCACGAAGATGCCCTGGGCCGTCTCCGGGCGCAGGTAGACCACGTGGGCGGTATCTTCCACCGGCCCCATGAAGGTCTTGAACATCAGGTTGAACATACGGGGCTCGGTGAGGGGGCCGCCGCAGTCGGGGCAGCGGGTGGGGTCCGCCAAATCCGAAGGGCGCCAGCGGGCGTGGCAGGCTTTGCACTCCGCCAGGGGGTCTACAAAACTCTCCAGATGCCCGCTAGCCTCCCACACCTTGGGGTGCATTAGGATGGCGCAGTCCAGACCCACCATATCGTCCCGTTTCAGCACACTGTCCCGCCACCACAGGTCTTTGATGGCCCGCTTCAGTTCCACCCCTAAGGGGCCATAGTCCCAGGTGCTCCCCAGCCCCCCGTAGATTTCACTGCTGGGGAAGATGATGCCCCGCCGTTTGCAGAGGGCAACGATCTTCTCCATATCTACCTGTTCCAGGGCACGGCGCGCCATGCCTTCTGCCTCCCGTGGTGTGCCGACTATCCTGAGGGTAACAGAGGGGCTCCCCCGTGTCAAAGAGGGGGGAAGCCATGGGCTCAACCCGAGGGCTAGCGGGAGGGGGTCTGCTCGGGGGTGCTCCGCCGGCGGGGACGGCGCTCGCCCTGGGGCGTCTCCTGCCGTGTCTGCGTTACGGTAGCGGAACACTCGTCGCACAGACGGTAGGTGGTCTGGCGTATCAGGCCGGGGAGCAAATAGCGCCCCTGCACCTTCCGGCAGTTACTGCAGACTACCGTCCACCAGACCTTGCGGTGGGGTGCCCGCCACCCTGAAATGGCTACCATAGAGGCTCCTCGCTGGCAATGGTCTCTGATATACAGTATAGCGAATGGGGACGGTGGTATAATCCCATCGCAAGGGAGGAGCGCTATGCCAACCGCTCGTGTGAACGGCATCAACCTCTACTACGAAGTGCACGGCCAGGGACCGGCGGTGGTCTTCGCGCACGGGGCGGGGGGCAACCACCTCAGTTGGTGGCAACAGGTGCCGGCCTTCGCCCCCCGCTATAGCTGCATCGTCTTTGACCATCGCTCCTACGGCCTTTCGGTGGACGACCCGGCGGGGGTAGGTTTGCGGGGGTTTGTGGACGACCTGCGGGGTCTTCTGGACCACCTGGGCATCCGCCAGGTCTACCTGGTGGCCCAGAGCATGGGCGGGTTTACCTGCCTGGGCTTCGCCGTGCGGTGGCCGGAGCGGGTGAAGGCCCTGGTGCTGGCGGATACCACCGGCGGCATCGCCGACGTGCAACTGCTCCGCCGTCAGCAGGAGCGACGCCGTTCTCCCGACTACCCCCGTGGTCTGCTGGACCGCACCCTCTCCCCGGGCTTTCGCCGGCGCTACCCTCAACGGGCCTTTCTGTATGCCCAGGTCTCGTCCTTGAACCCCCCTCGGCCCGATACCTTCCTGGAACCCCTCTGGAACGGCGAGGGGCCCAAAGCGGAGGAGGTGGCACGCCTGCGGGTGCCGGTGCTCCTCATCGGCGGTCAGGAGGACCCCCTGACCACACCGGAGATCATGCGCCTAGTGCAGACGCTTATCCCCGGCTCACGCCTGGTGCTGGTCCCGGGAGCCGGCCACTCCGTCTACTGGGAGAAACCAGGCGTCTTTAACCGTCTGGTGCAGGCCTTCTTTGAGCGCATAGAGTAGGGAAAAGGAGGCGTGATGCTGTTTGAAGCCGAAATCCGAGATCTGACCTTTGCCGCCACCGGGGACTCGATGATCACCCGCCCTATGCGGGTGCACCGGGAAGAGCGTTTCCTGGCGCTGGTGAACCTTCTGCGCAGTGCCGATGCGGCTTTTACCAATCTGGAGATGCTCTTCCACGACTACGAAGGCGCTCCCGGCTTCCAGCCCGGCACCTATACCCGCTCCGACCCCGCCAACCTGGAGGAACTCAAGTGGATGGGCTTCCAGATGGTCTCCTGCGCCAACAACCACGCCTTTGACTACAGCGAGGTGGGTTTGCTCACCACACGGGAGCACGTCCGGCGGGCGGGGCTGGTGGGTGCTGGCACGGGGCGCAACCTGGCTGAAGCCCGTGCCCCTGCCTACCTGGAGACCCCCAAAGGGCGTATTGCTCTGCTCTCGGTTACCTCCACTTTCCCGGAGCATGCCCGTGCGGGCGACCAGCGCCCCGATATGCACGGACGCCCTGGCGTCAACGCCCTGGGGCATCAGGTTATTTACACCATAGACGGCGAAGCCATGACCCAACTGCGCCGTATCAGCCAGGGGCTGGGTTTGGAGGAGGAGAAAGAGTATCAACGGCGCTTCGGGTTTACGGGTGGCGTCCCCCAGGACACGGAGACCGAGTTCCATTTCCTGGGGCGTAAGTTCCGCCTGGGGCAGGGGTTCGCTGTGAACACAATCCCCCAGGATGGGGATGTGCGGGACATCCTGCGGTGGGTGCGGGATGCACGGCGCATGGCGGACTGGGTTGTTCTGAGCCTACACAGCCACGAGAACGGCGCCACACGGGATGAGCCGGCCGAGTTCGTGCGCACCTTCGCCCGACGATGTATTGACGAGGGAGTGGATATCTTCGTGGGGCACGGCCCCCATTTCCTGCGGGGCATCGAGATATACAATGGGAAACCCATCTTCTATAGCCTGGGGAACTTCATCTTCCAGAACGACACCGTCTACAAACTCCCGCAGGACGCCTACAACCGCTTCGGCCTGGGCTACAGCGCCACCCCCGCCGATTTCTTTGAAGCCCGCAGTGCGGGGGATACCCGGGGCTTCCCCTCTAACCCCGTCTACTGGGAGACGGTGGTGGCGGTTACCCACTTCAGGGGAGGTCGTTTGGAGGAGGTGCGTCTGTATCCCTGCGAGTTGGGGATGGGACGGCCCCGTTCCCAGCGGGGACGCCCCCTCCTGGCCAGCCCCGAGGTGGGCACTCGGTGCCTGGAACGGCTGGCACGCCTCTCCAAGCCCTTCGGCACCGAGGTGCGCATCGTGGACGGCGTAGGTGTTGTCCGCCCCTAGGCGAGAATGGTGTCCGCGCCTCCCTTCTGGGGGCGTAGCCGTGGGGGGCGCAGCCACCGTCACATTTACGGTTTATCACCGTAACGGCAACGGTCTTCGTGTCATCTTTTGGGGAACAATATGGGTTCGCTCGAGTCTACGCCGTGCCCGTGCCGGGAAACTGAGAAACACCTGTTCGCCCACCGCACAAGTGACAGTGCCCTGGAGGCCTTCTCTTCTTCCGGTGCGCTAGGTGAGGTATAATAGGTTCCACATAGGGAGGGAAGCCTATGCGGGTGGTCTTTGAAGAGGCTGTGCGCTGTTTGGAGCGGGGTGAGGGGTGTGTGGTGGCGACGGTGGTGCGCACCAAAGGCTCCACACCCCAGAAGCCCGGGGCCCGTCTCTTGGTGCGCCAAGACGGCTCCGCCGTGGGCACCCTTGGGGGTGGATGTGTGGAGGGAGACATCTGGTTTGCGGCCAAAACCCTTTTGCGAGAGGGCGGGGGAGCCGAGGTGCGGGAGTATGTGCTCAATGAGGACCTGGCAGCCCGAGATGGACTGGTCTGCGGGGGCACCATGTATTTCCTCCTGGAGCCTCTGCTGGACGCCCGTGCCTTCCTGCCCCTGGCCCGTGCGGTGGTGGACGCCTACCGGGGGGGGCCGCCGGTGGCCCTGGCATCTCTCCTAGCGCCGCCTAAGGGCAGCCACCTGCCCGTGGGAACCCGCCTGCTCATTACCAGTGAGGGGCGTGCTGAGGGGACCCTGGGGAGCCCCACCCTGGATGCATTGGCTCTCGCCCGTGCCCAGGAACTCATGCGCTATGGCGAGACCGCCTACCTCTCCACCGAGGAGGGGGCGGAGGTGTTCGTGGAAGGATTTACCAGCCCTCCCGCCCTGGTAGTGTGCGGTGGAGGGCATATCGGCAAGGCCTTGTATACCCTGGCCACCTTCCTGGGTTTCCGCTTCTTTGTCATAGATGACCGTCCGGAGTTCGCCAACAAAGACCGCTTCCCCAACGCTGAACAGACCATCGTAGCCCGCTACGATGAGGGCCTGCGACAACTCCCCATTACTCCCAACACCGCCGTTGTGGTCGCAACCCGGGGCCACCGCTGGGACGATATGGCCCTGGAGGCAGCAGCCCGCTCCCCGGCCGGGTATGTGGGGCTGGTGGGCAGTCGGCGCAAGACCATCCTGATTTACGAGGAACTGCTTCGCAAAGGGGTTCCGGAGGAGCGCCTGCGGGACATCCATGCCCCCATAGGCTTGGACATCGGTGCACGCACCCCAGAGGAGATAGCCGTGAGCATTATGGCGGAGGTGCTGATGGAGCGCAACCGGGCCACCGGGAGGCCCATGCGCTTGGAGGAGCGCCTCTTCCAGAAGGCCAAGGAGAAGGCTCTGGCAGAGATGCGGGGGTAGCGTGGCGTCGGTGAGCGCCGTCCTGCTGGCGGCAGGGGAGTCCTCCCGTATGGGGGAGCCGAAGGCCCTCCTGCTCTGGCAGGGCAGGCCCCTTATTCAGTATCAGATAGCGTCCCTGGCCGATGCAGGAGCGGAAGAGACGGTAGTGGTGCTGGGCGCTCAGGCTCATCGTTTGGCCCCCTATGTGCGTGGTCCTGGGCGCCTGACGGTTATCATCAACCCCCTGTGGCCCCAGGGGAAGACCACCTCTATCGTGCTGGGGCTACGGGAGGTGTCCCGCCAGGCCAGTGGGATACTGGTGCTGGCGGTGGACCAACCCCGCCCACCCAGCGTTTTGCGCCCCCTCTTGGAGGCCCATGAGCGCCAGGCCCCCCTTCTCGTCCTCCCCGTTTACCAGGGGAGACGAGGGCATCCTCCCCTTTTCCATCGTGCCCTGCTCCCCGAACTGCTGGAGATACGGGAGGAGAGCAAGGGCCTCCACGCCGTTGTGGAAGGGCACCGCTCCGAAACGGTAGAAATCCCTGTGGACAACCCCATCGTCCTGGTGGACCTCAACACCCCGGAGGACTACCAGGAGGCCCGGAGGCGCTTCGGTGCCTAGAGGCGGTGTCCGCTCTGGCCTCTCTACTTCACCCGACGAGAGGTGCCTGCATGGATTGGCTTACCGCCCTGTTCCTCATCGCCTTTGGCGTCTTCACCAGCACCCTGGGGACGCTCATCGGCGTGGGGGGAGGGTTCATCGTGGTGCCCGTCTTCCTTTTCCTCTTTCCACATCTTACTCCCACCGATGTTACGAGTATCTCCCTGGCGGCCATCTTCTTAGGGAGTATCTCGGGGCTGGTGGCCTACGCCCGTCTACGGCGCATTGACTATCGGACGGGCGTAGCGTTTGCGGTGGGCACGATTCCCGGAGCAGTGGTGGGGGCAAACCTGGTGAAACTGGTGCCTCGGGAGCCTTTTCAGGTGCTCTTCGGGAGCGTGCTGGCCCTGGTGGGGATATACCTGGTTTTCCGCCCCACCTTTCGCCCTCGCCCCTCGCCCCTGGGACCAAACCGCACGCTAACCGACCGCACGGGCCAGACTTTCGCTTACCGTGTAACGGTGTGGAAGGGCACGCTATTGAGCCTGGGCGTGGGGGTGCTCTCTTCCCTTCTGGGTGTGGGAGGGGGAGTGTTCCAGGTGCCGGCCATGGTGGCCTGGCTTGGGGTGCCTGCGCTCATCGCTGCGCCGACATCTCTGTTCATACTGGTGTTCACATCCGCCAGTGCTACCCTCACCCACGCCGTAGCGGGCGACCTCAACGCCATCTGGCCCTATGCCCTGCTGTTGGCGTTGGGGATGATAGGGGGTGCGCAGGTAGCGGGTCGCCTGGCACGGCGCATCGCCAGCCAGGCGCTGGTGCGCCTGCTGGGGCTGGTGCTGGGAGGGGCGGGCATCTATCTGCTCCTGGTGGGGCTGGGAGTTCTGGGTGGGGGGCGGGGGCGGTAGCCCCTTCTAGGCAGAAGCCCACAGGCACGCTACCATAATGGTCAAGACACTGGGGAGGCGCTATGCGTATCGCTGTTATGGGCAGCGGGGGTGTGGGGGGCTACCTAGGGGCGGTCCTGGCCCGTGCAGGGCACCATGTTACCTTCATCGCTCGGGGGGAGCACCTGCGGGCCATTCAGACCCACGGCTTGCGAGTGGAGAGCGCCCGTTCGGGTGTTTTCACTGTCCACGCCCCGGTTACCGATAACCCTTCGGCAGTGGGCACCGTGGACCTGGT
>BEHZ01000034.1 GCA_002923335.1 bacterium HR23
AGACGGGCCGCCTGGTGGTGGCCGACAGCGGTTGGCGCACAGGGGGTGTCTCCGCCGAGATAACGGCGCAGGTGGCCGAGAAGGCCTTCCCTTACCTGAAAGCCCCCCCTCGCCGTGTCGCCCTCCCCGACCTCCCCGCTCCCACCTCCCTCCCCTTGGAGGAGGCTTACTACCCCAAAGCCCGCCATATTGTGGAGGCCGGCAAGAGCATTTGCGCTACCGCCTAACAGGAGCCGAGCATGGACTGGAAAGTGCGCTTCATCGACTACCCCACCGCCTTCCGCAAGATGGAGAGGGAGATTATGGAGGCCATCCGCCAGGTGCTGGTGGGGGGCGACCTCATCCTCCGCAAGCAACTGGAAGCCTTTGAGGAGCACCTGGCCCAGTTCGTCGGCACCCGCTACGCCGTGGGCGTGAACAGCGGGACCGACGCCCTCCACCTGGCCCTGCGGGCGGTGGGCATCCGCCCCGGCGACGAGGTCATCACCGTCTCCCACACCTTCGTCGCCACCGTCGCCGCCATCCACCACGCCGGCGCCACCCCTATCCTGGTGGACATCGGCGACGACCACAACATGGACGTGCGCCTGGTGGAGCAGGCCATCACCCCCCGCACCCGCGCCATCATCCCCGTCCACCTCAACGGGCGGGTGTGCAACATGGACCCCCTTATGGAGATAGCCCAGCGCCACAACCTCCTGGTCATAGAGGACGCCGCCCAGGCCCTGGGGGCCACCTATAAGGGGAAGAAGGCCGGCTCCTTCGGCATCGCCGGATGCTTCAGTTTCTACCCCGCCAAGGTGCTGGGGGCCTTCGGGGATGCAGGGGCGGTGGTTACCAACGACCCCCAGGTCGCCCAACGGGTGCGCCTCCTGCGCAACCACGGGCGCACCCCCGACGGCGACATCGCCTTCTTCTCCTTCAACAGCCGTCTGGACAACCTCCACGCCGCCCTCCTGGACCTGAAACTCCCCAGAGTTCCCCAGTGGATCGCCTACCGTCGGCGCCTGGCCCGCCTCTACCACCAGCGCCTGGCGGACCTGCCCGCCCTGCGCCTGCCCCCACCCCCTGTGGAGGAGGGGCCGTTCTACGACGTCTACCAGAACTACGAGGTGGAGGCCGAGGGGCGAGATGCCCTGGTGGAGCACCTGAAGGCCCAGGGGATTGAAGTTATGCTCCCCTGGGGCGGTAGGGCGGTCCACCAGTTCCCGGCCCTGGGCCTCTCCCACTTCGCCCTCCCCAAGACCGACCAGGTCTTTGAAAGGGTGCTGATGCTCCCCATGCACACGGAACTCTCAGAGGAACAGGTAGACTATGTCGCCCAGTGCATTCGGCGCTTCTACAGCCGGTAAGATGACCGACCACACCCGTATGACCGAGCGCCCCGCCCTTCGGGCGACCAAGGGGCTAACGGCCATGTGGGTTACCCGCCACATTGCGGGCCTTCAGCACGCCAAGGGGAAGAACCGGCCGGTGTGGCCCCGGGGGATAAGAATGGGTCTGGCGCCAATCTTTCACCTGTAGAGTATGGTGGGAAACGCTATGCCCCCGGCACGGGACCCTGCCGAGACCACAACCCCCTCCAGGGCGAACTTCCCCCTGGTCTCCCTTATCATCCCCTGTCGGAACGAGGAGCGCTTCATCGGGGCGTGCCTGGACTCCCTCCTGGCCAACGACTACCCCAAAGACCGCCTGGAGATTCTGGTGGTGGACGGTCTGAGCACCGACGCCACCCGCTCCCTCGTGGAGGACTACACCCGACGCTATCCCTTCATCCGCCTCCTCTCCAACCCCAAGCGCATCATCCCCTCTGCTCTGAACATCGGCATCCGCTCCGCACGGGGCGAGGTGATTATGAAGATAGACGCCCATACCACCTACGCCCCCACCTACATCCGGCGGTGTGTGGAGGCCCTGCAGGAATACGGAGCGGACATGGTAGGGGGAAGGCTGACGCACCTCCCCGCCCAGGAGACCCTCCAGGGGCACGCCATAGCCCATTGCCTCATGCACCCCTTCGGAAGCCTCAACAGTTACTTCCGCATCGGCTCCGACAGGCCCCGCTGGGTAGATGCGGCGGCCTTCGGGTGCTGGCCCCGGGGGGTCTTCCAGCGCATCGGCCTCTTCCGGGAGGACCTGGTCCGCAATAGCGACACAGACTTCAACCGGCGCCTGCTCCAGAGCGGTGGACGCATCCTGCTGGTGCCCGATGCGGTGGGCTACTACCGCAGTGATGCCACCTTCTGGCGCTTCTTCCGCCATAACCTGAGAGACGGCTTCTGGGCTACCTACCCCGTGAAGTTCGGCATCGCCCTTCGGTGGAGGCACTACGCCCCCATCGGCCTCCTGGCCCTCTTCCTGGGGCTGGTGGCAGTGGGAGTGGTGTGGCCCCCGTTAGCGGTGCTCCCCGGACTGATGCTGGGGGGGTATGCCGGCACATCCCTTTGGATAGCCGTGCGCACGGCGCTGCGGGAGAGGCGGGCGGGATACCTCATCGCCCTGCCGGTGGCCTTTGGGGTGCGCCACGCCGGGTATGCCCTGGGCTCCATAGCGGGGCTAGTGGGGGCGGTCATCTCTCCTTTGTTCTGGAGGAACTGGTTGGGGCGTCGCTCCGCCGGTGTGGGCGCTCCCCCGCCGAGCCTGGAAGGGAATACCTAGCGGTGATAGAAGGCAAGAGGGTTCTTATCACAGGGGGCGGGGGGTTTATCGGGGTGAGCCTGGCGGAGCGCCTGGCACCCCACAACCAGGTGGTGCTCTTTGACCGGGACTTTTCCGCCAACGCCTGGGCCTACGCAGGTCTGGCCGGGCATCCCCACATCCACCTCGTGGAAGGGGACATCCTGGACCTCCCCCAGGTCTCCCGGGTTGCCCAGGGCGTCCACATCGTCCTCCACACTGCTGCCGTGGTGGGGGTGCAGGAGGTCATCCACAACCCCCTGCGCACCCTGGAGGTGAACTACCAGGGCACGGCCAACATCCTCAAGGCCATGGCCCACGCCTCGGCATGCCAGCGGTTCGTCTTCTTCTCCACCAGCGAGGTCTACGGCCCCCAGGCCCCACAGGTGCGGGAGGATGCGGATATCTTCTTACCCTCGGCGCGGGATGCACGATGGGCGTATTGCATCAGCAAGGTGGCCGGGGAGCACCTGGCGCTGGCCTATTGCCAGCAGATGGGCCTGCCCGTGGTCGTCGTCCGCCCCTTCAATATCTTTGGCCCCCGCCGGGTGGGCGACTACGCCCTTCTGCGCTTCATCCTGCACGCCCTTCGGGGAGACGCCCTGGAGGTGTATGGGGATGGCACCCAGATCCGTGCCTGGTGCTACATTGACGACCTGTGCGACGGGGTTCTGCGGTGTCTGGAGGCGCCGGAGGCGGTGGGCCAGGTTTTCAACATCGGCAACCCCCAGAACGCCGTTACCATTTACCAACTGGCCCAGAAGGTTGTCCGCCTCTGCGCCTCCTCATCGCCAATCCTCCTGCGCCCCCTGGAGTTCCCCGATGTAGTGGTCCGCATCCCCGATATCGGCAAAGCCCAGCGCCTGCTGGGCTTCACCCCACGGGTGGGCCTGGAGGAGGGGCTGGTTCGCACTATCGCCTGGGTGCAAGAGCACCTCCCCCGTCTGGGGCACGCCCTCGCCTCCCGCCCCAGCCCCTCCGCCGGCCCAGGCACCCTGGAAAACGGCTAAACACCCCCATGGCGGTAGGCACCCCCTGTCCGGGTGTGGTATGATGAAATGTTTCTAAGGAGGCCCATGAACCAAGCCGAGCATCTCCCCCACGCCCGTGAGGCACCCCCGGAGGAGGAAGTCCAGTCCCTCCTGCGCCGTTTCGTTACCGTAGCAGTGAACTGGTGGTGGCTCATCCTCACGCCCCCGGTGGTGGCGGGTGTCCTTACCTTCTTCTTCCTCTCCCGTCAGACGCCCATCTACCAGGCCACCACCCTTGTCCTGGTCCAGCAGACCTCCGGCTCGCCCACGGTAACCTCGGGCGACCTGCAGACCAGCGCCCAGTTGGCGTCCATGTATCGGGACCTGGTGACTACCCGCCCCATTCTGGAGCGGGTGGTGGAACAGGCCCAACTCCCCTACGGACCCGAGGCCCTGGCACGCAAGGTGAGGGTGAGCGTGCGCCCTGGAAGCCAAATCCTGCGCCTCTCGGTGCGGGACCCCAGCCCCCAGGAGTCCGCCCGCATCGCCAACATCCTGGCCGAGGTGTTCATCACCAAGACCCAGGAGGACCGCCTCGCCCAGATCGCCAGGCTACAGGCAGCCGCCCAGTCGCAAGGGGTGGCCGACCCCGCCTCCCTGGCCCAGGCCCAACTGCTGGCCATGGGGACCCTGCTGGTGGTGGAGCCGGCTCTCCCCCCTCGCACTCCCGTCGCTCCCGCCAAAGGGCGCCTCACCGCCCTGGCGGTTCTGCTGGGGGCCCTGGTGGGCCTGGTGGGAGGCCTCGCTCTGGAGGCCCTGAACAACAAGGTGCGCTCCCCGGAGGAGGTGGAGGCCCTCACGGGCCTCCCCGTCCTGGGCACCATCTTCCTCTGGAAGGCTAGGGAGAGCGGCGCCCGCCCCATCTGGGGGCGCGACCGCCCCAAGTCCACCATGGCCGAGGCCTACCGCCAGGTGCAGGCCAACGCCCAGTTCGTCCTGGCCGGCCACCCCCACGCCAAGGCCCTCCTCATCACTTCCCCCACCTCGGATGAGGGGAAGAGCACCACCGCCGTCAACCTGGCCGTCGCCTTCGCCCAGGCGGGGATGCGGGTGCTCCTGGTGGACGCCGACCTGCGCCACACCGACCTGCACCGCTGGTTCGGCCTCCCCAACCAGCAGGGGCTTTCCAACCTCCTGGCGGACGCCAGCCTCTCCCCCGCCTCTTTAGTGCAGGAGACGGGGATAGAGCGCCTGAGGCTCCTTTCCGCCGGGCCTACCCCCCCTAACCCCGCCGAACTCCTCTCCCTGCCCCGTGCCCAGCAGGTCTTCCAGGCGCTGGAGGGGCTGGCGGACGTGGTGCTCATTGACGCCCCGCCGGTTATCCCCGTCTCCGACGCCCTGCGCCTGGCCCGCCTGGCCGACGGCGTTCTTCTGGTAGCCCGTGCCCAGGCGACGGTGCGGGAGGCCCTGTTGCAGGCGTATCGGGCGGTGCGCCAGACGGGGACGCCGGTGCTGGGGGTGGTGCTCAACGGCTTCTCGGTGCCCCGCTTCCGCTACTACGGCTATGGCTACCGCTACGGCTACTACTATTACCACTACGGCTACTATGGCTATGGGACGGAGGGGGATGGGCACCGGGGGCGTCACCGGAGCCTCCTGCGCCGGGTGCAGAGGGCCCTGGGGCTGGGGGGAAGGCGCCACCGCCCAGCCTAGGCTTCTACCCCTTCGCCCCCACTTGAAGGGGTGCCCAAGAACCCCTAGACCGCATAACAACGAGGGAGGATGGACATGACCACCCGTGTCCTGGTAACCGGGGCCGGCGGTTTCATCGGCCACCACCTGGTGAAGTTCCTGGTGGCCAGGGGCTACTGGGTGCGGGGGGTGGACACCAAGCCCCCCGAGTTTGAGCCTTCCCCCGCCCACCAGTTTGAACTCCTGGACCTGCGCCGATGGGACAACTGCCTTATCGCCACCCGGGGGATAGAGGAAGTCTACCACCTGGCCGCCGATATGGGAGGCATCGGCTACATCACCGCCTACCATGCCGAGGTGGCCCGCAACAATACCCTCATCAACACCCATATGCTGGAGGCCAGCCGGGTCAACGGCATTACCCGCTTCCTCTTCTCCAGTTCCGCCTGCGTCTACCCCCAGTATCTCCAGAAATCCCCCGATGTTACCCCCCTCAAGGAAGAGGACGCCTACCCCGCCGACGCCGAAGAGGGCTACGGTTGGGAGAAACTCTTCGCGGAGAAACTCTGCCAGTATTACCGGGAGGACTTCGGCCTCCAGACCCGCATCGTCCGCTTCCACAATGTCTACGGCCCCCTGGGCACCTACGAAGGGGGGCGAGAGAAGGCCCCCGCTGCCATCTGCCGAAAGGTCGCCCTGGCACAGGAGGGGGATGAGATTGAGGTGTGGGGCGACGGCAAGCAGACCCGCTCCTTTATGTATATAGACGACTGCATAGAGGGCATCTACCGCATTATGCGCTCCGACTATCCCCACCCCCTCAACCTGGGCACCGACCGCCTGGTAACCATAGACGAGTTGGTAGATATCGTGTGCGCCATCGCCGGGAAGCGCCTGCGTAAGCGCTACGACCTCACCAAGCCCCAGGGGGTGCGGGGGCGCAACAGCGACAACACCCGCCTGCGCCAGGTGCTGGGGTGGGAACCTTCTATCCCTCTGGAGGTGGGCCTGGAGCGCACCTACCGCTGGATAGAGGAGCAACTGCGCAAGGCGTGGCGCATCCCCTCCCCTCTGCTGGCCCAGCGTTAGGGCACACCTATGGCGCTCCGCGCCCTGGTAACCGGTGGGGCGGGCTTCATCGGCTCCCACCTGGTGGAGCGCCTCCTGGCGGAGGGCCACCAGGTCATCGTGGTGGACAACCTCTCCACGGGGCGTCGGGCGTATGTTCCTCCTGACGCCCTCTTTTACCCCCTGGACATCTGCTCCCCCCAGGTGGCGGAGGTCTTCCAGGCCCACCGGCCCCAGGTGGTCTTCCACCTGGCCGCCCAGGCCAGCGTCGTCCGCTCCCTGGAGGACCCCACCGAAGACGCCCGTGTCAACATCCTGGGCTCCCTCAACCTCCTGCGCCTGTGTGGGCGCTTCGGCGTGGAGCGCTTCATCTACAGTTCCACCGGGGGCGCCCTCTACGGCGAACCCCAATATCTCCCCGTTCCCGAGACCCACCCCATCATCCCCCTCTCTCCCTATGGGGCCAGCAAGTATGCGGTGGAGGTCTATCTGCCCCTCTTCCGTGCCCTCACGGGCTTCACCTACACCGTCCTGCGCTACAGCAATGTCTACGGCCCCCGGCAGGACCCCTACGGGGAGGCGGGGGTGGTGGCCATCTTCACCCGCCGGATGCTGGACGACGCCGAGGTGGTCATCTACGGGGACGGCACCCAGGAGCGGGACTTCGTGTATGTGGGGGATGTGGTGGAGGCCAATATCCTGGCCCTGAGCCAAAAGACCAGCGCGGTCTACAACATCGGCACGGGGCGGGGCACCAGCGTCAACGCCCTCTTTGAGCGCCTGGCCCGCCTCATCGGCTACCGCAGGCCCCCCCGCTATGCCCCACCCCGCCCCGGCGAGGTGTATAGGATCTGGCTGGATGTGGGCCGTGCACGGGAGGGGCTGGGGTGGACGCCGAGGGTGGACCTGGAGCAGGGGCTGGCCCTCACCGTCCAGGCCTTCCGTGCCCAGGGTGTAGTGCCCCGCTCCTAAGAACGCCGTAGGGCGACAAGGCAGGATTCCCCTCCCGGCGTAGACGCCAGGAGGGGAATCTTTTTCCCCTTCCACCGGACTGATCGGTCTCCTCTACCCCTTTCGCTCCCACCACCGCTTGTCCCTCTTTGCCTCCCCTTCCTCCTCCAGCGCCTTGGCCAGTTCCTGAAAGAGGCGTTTGGCCTTGGGGCCTATCTTCTCGGGGATGCGCACCTGCAGGCGCACCAGGAGTTCGCCCCGCCGGCCGTTGCGGGCATCGGGCACTCCCTTCCCCCTGATGCGGAGAACCGTCCCGTGCTGGGTGCCGGGGGGAACCGTTACCTTCTCGGCTCCGCCCTCCAGGAGGGGCACTTCAATGGCGTCCCCCAGGACCGCCTGGGGGATGGTGAGGGGCACCTCCACCACCAGGTCGTTCCCCTCTCGCTGGAAGAGGGGGTCCGGCTCCACCTGGAGGGTGATATACAGGTCGCCGGCCCGCCCCCCGTTCCAGCCGGCATCCCCCTCGCCGGCGACACGCACTTGGGTCCCGTTCTCCACCCCCGGGGGGATGCGCACCCGCAGGGTGCGCCTCTGGCGCACCTGGCCAACACCTTTGCAGTGGGGACAGGGAGCGGGGATAACCTTCCCCTCGCCCCCGCAAGCGGAGCAGGTGGCCACCTGCACAAACTGCCCGAAGATGCTGGCGTAGGAACGGCGCACCTGCCCGCTGCCCCGACAGTTGGCACACCGCACGGGGTTGGTGCCCGGGGCGCATCGGCTCCCTTGGCACTCGGGACAGACCTCCTGACGGGCGACGGCTACCTCTTTCTCCGCCCCGAAGACCGCCTCTCGGAAGGAGAGGGTGAGATGGGCCGACAGGTCGGCCCCCCGGGCCGGCCCCGTCCGCTCCCGCACCCCCACCCCGCCGAAGAAGGCCTCAAAGAGGTCGCCCAGCCCGCCGGTGATGTCCACTCCTTCAAATCCCCGGGCGGGGGAGCCTTGCAGGCCCATGTGCCCGTAGCGGTCATAGAGGGCCCTCTGCTGGGGGTCGCTGAGGACCTGGTAGGCCTCGTTTATCTCTTTGAAGCGCTCGGCTGCCTGGGGGTCCTTGTTGCGGTCGGGGTGCCACTCCAGGGCGAGACGGCGAAAGGCCTTGCGGATCTCCTCTTCGGTGGCGTCCCGAGGCACCCCCAGGACTTCGTAGTAGTCCCGCTTGGTGGTGGCCATAGGAGACTCCCTATGGCCATTATACCGTAGGCGGTGTCTCCTGGGGTGGGGTGGTGGCGGGCTTCTGGGCGCCGATGATGACCAGCGCCGGCCTGAGCAGGCGCCCGTGGAGGCGATAGCCCCGCTGAACCACCTGGAGCACCTTCCCCGGCTCCCCCTCCGCCTCCCGCAGGGCCTGGTGGCACGAGGGGTCAAAGGGCTTCCCCTCCGCCTCCACCTCGGTTATCCCGTGGGCCTGGAGCACCGCCAGCAGACGCCGGTAGATAAGGTAAATCCCCTCTATCCAGGTGAAGGTGCGCAGCGGGGGGGGAATGGTAGCCAAAGCCCGCTCCATGTCGTCCACCACCGGCAGGAGGTCCAGGGCTATGCCGGCGGGGGCATACTTCAGCAGTTCCTGCCGTTCCTGCTCCACCCGTCGGCGGAAGTTGGCCAGGTCGGCCTCGGCCCTCTGCCAGTTGGCCAGCAAACGCTCGGCACGGGCCTTCAGTTCCGCCAGCTCCTGTTCCAGAGTCGGGGACTGGGGCTCCACCGCTCTCCTCCCCCAGAGGAGTGGGGCTAACTGGCCGAAGGGCGGGGATGGAGGGAAAGGACCAACTCGGTGAGGAGGGAGGCGACAAAGCCCACGCCGGCCACCGCCTGCGGGTAGGCCAGGCGCATCGGAGCCACCAGCGCCAGGTAGCCCTGGGCGTGGGGCGTTCCATAGGGGGCCAGCACCAGGCTGAAGGGGTGCAGGGCGTCTTCGGGGTTCTCCTCGCCGATGACCACCCGCATCCCCCGCTCCGGAGCCAGGGAGAGGATGGTCTGGGTGAGGCGCCCCTCCTCCACCATCCCCACCAGGCTCCGCACCTGCGCCAGGTTGGCCACATCCGGCTGGCTCAGCAGATACGCCAGCCCCTCGGTGGCCCACTCCACCGCCAGTTCCGCCTCTGCCCACTTCAAGATGCGCAGCACCGCTCGAATAACCTCCCGCTCAAAGGGGGAGAAGCGAGCCCCTAGCAGGGCTATCTCCCGTCGGCCCAGGCCCGCCAGTAGGGCGTTCAGGCGGTCGGCCACCTGCTCCAGGTCCGAGGAAGAGCAGGGGTTGTCCAGGGGGAGGAGGTCCTTGCGCACCTCGGCATCGTCCAGGACCACCACCAGCAAGGCCAGCAACTCCTCTAAGGCCACCAGTTGCAGATGGCGCAAGCGCACCGGCTTGACCCGAGGGAGCACGCTGACCGCCATATTGTGCAGAAGGTCCGCCAGGCTTTCAGCGGCCAGCCGGGCCCACATCTCCATGTTGCGGTGCGCCGAGAGGAAGCGTTTGCGCAGGCGCTGTTTAACCGCCTCCGGCACCTCCACCGGCTCCGCCAAATACTCCACATAGTAGCGGTAGCCCCGGGACGAGGGCACACCCCCCGCCGAGGGGTGTGGCCGGCGGATATAGCCCCCCTCCTCCAGCGCCGCCATCTCGTTGCGCACCGTCGCCGGGCTGACCCCCAGCCGGTGCTGGCGTGCGATAACCTCCGAGGGGACGGGTTGACCCGAAGCGATATAGGTCTGCACCACCGCCTTCAGGACAGCCTGTCGGCGCGGGCTCATAACCGCAGACATGGCCTGTGGTTTTCCCCCCTTCTGCCCGCAATGTAGCACTCCCCCCAAAAGGGTGTCAAGGCGATGGGGTCTGGCCTAACGGCTCCCCAACCCCATGGGCGCACCGCCTTGCGCCCCGCTCCGGCCTGGGCTACACTACAACGGGGGCAATGGCGTGGCCAAAAGCGAGCAGAACTCCCCTTCCTCTTTCCTGCGGGGCCTCTCCGAAGCGCTGGTGGGCCTGGTGGAGCGGGTGCGTCCCTCGGTGGTGAGCCTCCACCTTCTGCGTCCCTCCCATCGGGGCGACGACGAGGCTATCGTCGGCGCCGGGTCAGGGGTAGTGCTCTCCCCCGACGGCCTGCTCCTCACCAATGCCCACGTGGCCCAGTCGGCCCAGGCATTCCAGGCCCTCTTCACCGATGGGCGCAACCTCCCGGCCGAAGTAGTGGGGATAGACCCCCACACCGACGTCGCCGTCCTCCGTGTCCCCGCCCACGACCTCCAACACGCCCGCCTGGGCGACTCGGCCTCCTTGCGGGTGGGGGAGGTGGTGCTGGCCTTCGGCAACCCCCTGGGCCTGCAGGCGACGGTAACCATGGGGGTGGTGAGCGCCGTGGGGCGCTCCCTCCGTAGCCTCACGGGGCGTCTCATTGAGAACATCATCCAGACCGATGCCCCCCTCAACCCGGGGAGTAGCGGGGGGGCGCTGGTCAACACCCAAGGGGAAGTAGTCGGTATCACCACCGCCATTGTGGCGGGGGCACAGGGCATCTGCTTCGCCATCCCCATCAACACCGCCAAGTGGGTGGCGGGGGAACTCATTCGGGAGGGGAGGGTGCGCCGAGCGTGGCTGGGCATCGCTGTGCAGACCGTCGCCCTCGCCCCCGAGGTGATAGCGCGCTGGGGAATCCCCGAACGCACCGCCGTGCGCATCGTGCAGGTGGTGCCCGACGGACCAGCCTACCGGGCCGGCCTGGAGCCAGGGGATGTGATCGTGGGGATGGGGGATGCACCCATCGCCAGCGTAGACGCCGTGCACCGCCTCCTCACCCGGGATGCCATTGGCAAACGCCTCCCTATGGCCATTCTCCGAGAGGGTGAGTTGTTCCGGGTGGTGGTGGTGCCCACCGATGCGCCTGTAGAATAGGGTCGGTTGACCCCCCACAAGGGGGAGGGAGGTGCTTATGGCTATCGCCCGTATCCTTGTCGGACAGCGCCCCGCAACGGTTGCCGAGCGCCTGACGGCCCGGGAGGCCCGCTTCCTGGAACGGGCACGCTCCATGGGGCTGGCGGTGCGCCCCCTGGCGCTCACCCTTCTGCGTCGGGAAGAAGGCCAGCCCCCCCTCCTGCGGGTCGCCTGGCAGAAGACCCTTACCCTGCGCCTGCTGGGGTGGCAGGTGAGCATCGCCCTACCTCAATGGGGGCGCTTCACCTTCTACCCCGTGGAGCGGGTCATCGGCACGGTGGAGGCGGAACGCCTGGCCAGTATGCTGGCCACCATGCCCGAGGTGGACGAAGTGGCGGTGCTGGTGGAGGAGCGGGTTGACCCCATCCTGGCGGTGCGCATCGGGGAGCGCTGGCACGAGTGCTACCGCTGGCTCCGCCGTCCCTAAATTGTAACCCCGGAGGAGACTGCCCCCCTCCCCACACGGGTCTCCTTCTACCAGATGGCCAGATAACGCCCAGGCCGACTACCTGCGCCCACGGCGACGCCGGGCAATGGGCGTCCGCAGGAGGTCCATAAAGGGGCGGACGGAGGGCTGTTCCTCAAAGCGCTCAATGAAGCGCAGGACGGCGTCGGCGTCCTGGGGGGTCAGGCTACGGAGAGCGCAGTCGTAGAACTTCTCCAGACGCCTCTCCCAGGGGAGGGGGTTGTCCCATCGCCCCAGGGGCCTATCTACCCGCACCGTGTAGGTGTGCCCGTCCTTGGTGTGCACCGTTACTCGTGCCCAGGCGTTGTGGAAGTCCATAGAGCGTATCTGGGGGTTCTTGACCACCACGATGCGCCCCAGCATCTCCTCCACATCGGGGGCGAAACGCCGTTCGTCCCGGAAGGAATCAATGACCACCCTGCCGTCCAGGAGGGCAACGGCAACGGTGTAGGGGATGCTGAACTTACCTTCCAGGCCGGTGCGGGGGCGGGTGCGGTCGGCCGCCTCGTTGTCTGCCCCCACCTCCACCTCCACCCGCTCCACCTCCTCGGGACGGATGCGGTAGCGCTCCCGTATCTCCAGCGCCCCCTGGATGCCCCAATGGGTGGGATACTGGGAGGGGAAGCGCTTCACCCCCAAGCCGGGGGAGACCATGCGGTAGGGGTTGCCAAAGTCCTTCACCACCAGGTCCAGGTCCAGGCTGTTGCGGTAGTAGACATGGTTGTAGCCGTTCCTCGCCTCTAGGATGTCCTCGTTGGCGGTATGGCCCAATTCCGCCAGCAGGGCCGCCTCCAGGCCCATACGCGCGGCGTGCCCGCAGTGGCTGGACTTGGTCATGGTGCCAGTGTTGGCGGTCAGCCCGCTTACCCGGGAGGCGGCGATGCCGATGGCCCAGCGGGTCCTCTGAAGGTCCAGCCCCAAAAGGGCGGAGCAGGCGCAGGCGCTCCCGATGGGGCCAACATTCCCCGGCGGGTGCAGACCCAGGGAGGAAACCCCCTGTCCGCTGGCCTCCTGGGCGAGACGGAGTCTCCCCTGCACCTCAAACCCCAGCACCAGGGCTCGGACAACCGCCTTGGGCGGGTAGTCCCGCCACTCCGCCAGGGCCAGCAGGGCCGGGAGCACGGGGCTGGTGGGATGAGTAGCGGGATACCACATCATTTCGTAGTCCATGGCGTGGCAGAAGACCCCATTGGCATAGGCGGCGTGGAGGGGGTGGGTCTTGAAGCCCCTCCCCACCACCGAGGCGTGGCGAGGCCCGCCCAGGCTCCGCACATAGCGGGTTACCACCTCCGCCAGAGGCTCCTGGGAGCCGGCCAGCATGTTGGCGGTGCCATCCAAAATCACCTCCCGGGCCGACTGGATGACCTCCGGGGGAAGGCTCTCATAGGTGGTCTCCACGATCTTGCGTGCCAGGGCTTCGGTAACTCCCATGCGACACCTCTCCTCTTATCGTAGCGTTTTCCTCCCAGGGGGCAAAGGAGTGAGGAGCCCTGGGGGCGCTCTGAAAAGGGGTGCCCCTTCCCGTTGGGGGAAGGGGCACCGGGAGCGCCGAGGGGCGAGGCGGTTACTTGGCCAGCCACACGTCCTGCATGCGCCCGTGGGTGTAGAGCACCTGCTGGGGCACATACCCCTTCACGTGGGGCCAGAAGAGGAAGTAGTCCACATTCCAGCCCATCACAGGGCGGGCACCCTCTATCTGCAGGCGCTCATCAATCTGCCACACCAGTTCCTTGCGCTTCTGCACATCCAGAGTAGCCGATGCCTCATCCATCAGGCGGTCAACCTCCGGGTTGCAGTAGGCGCTGTAGTTGCGGGGCGAACCACACCGGTAGTTCTCGTAGAAGTTGGCGTCGGGGTCGTCAATGCCGATGCCGGTGAGGTTGGTGCCCAGGGTGTAGTCCAGGCGGGTGACCTTGGGGTGCCAGACGCCCGTCTCCACCAACTCAACGGTGGTGCGGATACCCACCTGGCGCAGTTGGTCCGCCACGAAGTTGGCGAAGTCGATGTAGATAGCGATGTTGCGGGTGGACATGACGGTGTCAAAGCCGTTGGGGAAGCCGGCCTCGGCCAGGAGGCGCTTGGCCTCTTCCTTGCCAGCCTTGGGGTCGCCATAGCCGGGGAGTTTCTTCAGACGCTCCTCCGGCAGGCCCCAGTAGCCCCAGGGCTGGGGGAGCATAGCAGCGCCGATAATGGCCGCGCCCTCCCGCACCGCCTGCACATACGCCTCTCGGTCAATGGCCAGGGTTACGGCCCGGCGCACCCGTGCATCGGTGAAAGGCGGGGCCTTGAAGTTGGTGAGCACATTGTCGTTCACATTGGTGGAGACCCGCACCTCCACCATCTGGGGCACCGCCGCCTTCACCGTGTCCCGCAGGGACTTGGTGGTCTCGCCGGGGAAGGCGATATCCAACTGCCCCGCCCGCAGGGCTGCGAAGCGGGTCGCCCGGTCGGTGATGATGATGTAGCGGATGCCATCCAGGTAGGGACGGCCGGGCACCCAGTAGTCCTTGTTCTTCTCATACTCCAGCACCTCGCCCGGCCGATACTCCTTCAACTTGAAGGGGCCGGTGCCGATGACCTTGGTGCGCAGGGCATCCAGGGTGCCGGCGTGGGCGGGCATCACCGGGCTGTAGCCCGAAGCCAGCATGGAGAGCAGGGCCGGCTGGGGGCGGCTCAGGCGGAAGATCACAGTGTAGTCGTCGGGGGTCTCAATGGCGGTAACATTGGCATACCAGTCCCGTCGCGGGTTCACCGCAATGCCCTGGTTGAGACGGATGCTGTCAAAGGTGAACTTCACATCCTTAGCGGTGAAGGGGGTGCCGTCGTGCCACTTCACATTCCTGCGCAGTTTGAAGACCAGGGCCTTCCCCCCATCCTGCCACTCCCAGGACTCCGCCAGTTCGGGGACGATG
>BEHZ01000035.1 GCA_002923335.1 bacterium HR23
TGGTATCCTTTCCCTAGCCTGCGCACGGAGGGGAGTATGCCGGGGACCGTAGAGGTGCTCCTGCCCATCGCCGAGGCGGAGGAGGGACAGAAACTTCGCCTGGCCCCGCGCCTGGAGACCGTGGCGGGGAAGACCATCGGCTTCATCAACAACGACTGGCTAGCCCTGGACATCACCTACGATGAGTTCAAGCGCCTTCTGCAGAGCCAGTGGGAGGTGAAGGGCTTCATTGAGAAGCGGAAGCCCAAGTCCAGCCCTCTCCCCCCTTCGGACCTGGACGACCTGGCCCGCCGTGCCGACGCTGTGGTCACCGGCTTGGGCAACTGAGGGTCCTGCACCACGTGGTGTATCCACGACAGCATCCAACTGGAGAAGCGGGGCATCCCCACCGTTACCCTCTCCACCAAGTTCTTTGAGGCCCTGGCTATGGCCACCGCACGGGGCAAGGGGGCGCCCGACTTGAAGCAGGTTATCCTCCCCTATCCCTACGAAACCCTGGAGGAGCAACAGGTGCGGGAGGTGGCCCGCAAGGCCCTGCCGGCGGTGCTCCAGGCCCTCACCCGTGCCGACGCCCCCCGCAAGGCGGAGATACCTCTCTAGGCGATCCGGATGCGGTATGACAGAGCGACGCCTCATCTCCACCCGGCAGACCCTCCCCGATGTGTGGGAGGAGGTGAACGGCTTCTTCTACCAGAAGGGGATGACCGACGGCCTCCCCATTGTGCCCCCCACGGAGGAGCGGGTATGGCGTATGGTGGAGGCGGTGGGACGGGACCCTCAGGAGGTGGTGGCCGAGGTGCCCCCTGGCATGGGGCGGGCTACCATAGAGAAACTGGCCATCAACGCCGTGATGGCGGGATGCCTGCCCGAGTATTTCGCCGTGGTGGTGGCGGCGGTGGAAGCCCTCTGCCAGCCCTCCTTCAACCTCACCGCCATCCAGGCGACTACCAACCCGGTGGGGCCCCTCCTCATCCTGAACGGGCCGGTGCGCCAACACCTGGGGGTGAACTGCGGAGCAGGGTGTATGGGGCCGGGGTGGCGGGCCAACGCCACCATTGGACGGGCTATTCGCCTCATCCTGCTGAACATCGGCGGAGCCGCCCCGGGCCCGGTGGACAAGGCGGTGCAGGGCTATCCTGGCAAGTATACCTTCTGCTTCGGCGAAAACGAAGAGGACTCCCCCTGGCCCCCCCTGCACACCGAGCGGGGCTTTCGCCGAGAGGAGAGCACCGTTACAGTGGTGGGCGCCCAGGGCACCACCAACATCCTGGAGATGAGCCCCCGCCCCGATGACCTTCTGGTCTCCCTGGCCCACGGGATGATCAATACCGGGGTGAACAACTTCCTCACGGGGCTGGGGGAGCCTCTCCTGGTGCTCAACCCCCTCCACGCGCGCATCCTGGCCGAGGCGGGATGGACGAAGGACTCCCTGCGGGAATACCTGTTTGAGCACGTGCGTGCCCCCCTCTCCTGGTTCTCCCGTCGGGCACGAGAGCGGGGCACCTTTGAAGACCGCACCAGAAACGATATGGTTAGTATGGTGCGGGAACCCCAGCAATATATGATTGTGGTGGCCGGCTCTACAGGCGGACACCATAGCACCTTCATCCCCACCTTTGGGGATACCCTTTCGGTTACCCGTCCGATACCCCAGTAGTTCCTGCACCTTTTTGCTAGGGAGGGAGCAATGGATACCGCTACCATTGCCAGCCTGCTTCAGGAGGGGCGCACCTTCCCACCGCCAGAGGAGTTCCGCCGGCAGGCCCATATCCAGGACATGCGCCTCTACGAGGAGGCCCGCCGGGACCCCGTGGGTTTCTGGGAGCGGGGCGCCGCAGAACTCCACTGGTTCCGCCGGTGGGACAAGGTGCTGGAGTGGAACCCACCCTACGCCCAGTGGTTCGTGGGGGGGAAGATCAACGCTTCTTACAACTGTATTGACCGCCACCTCTCTACCTTCCGCAAGAACAAGGCGGCCATCATCTGGGAGGGGGAACCGGGCGAACAGCGTGTGCTCACCTACCAGGACCTCTACCGGGAGGTGTGCCAACTGGCCAATGCCCTGAAGGCCCTGGGGGTGAAGAGGGGGGACCGGGTTACCATTTATCTCCCGATGGTCCCGGAACTGCCCATCGCCATGCTGGCGTGCGCTCGCATCGGGGCGCCCCATAGCGTCGTCTTCGGGGGCTTCAGCGCCGACGCCCTCCGGGATCGTATCCAGGATGCCCAGGCCAAGGTGCTCATCACCGCCGATGGGGGCTATCGCCGCGGCGGTGTGGTGCCCCTGAAACGCAACGCCGACGAGGCGGTCGCCCAGTGCCCTTCCATTGAGAAGGTTATCGTCGTCCGTCGCATCGGCGGCATCGCCGAGCAGACTATGCAAAAGGGGCGGGATGTGTGGTGGCACGAGGTGGTGCAGGGCCAGCCGGGCGTTTGCCCCGCCGAGCCCATGGACTCGGAAGACCTGCTCTTCCTCCTCTACACCAGCGGCACCACCGGCAAACCCAAGGGGATTATCCATACCACCGGCGGTTACCTCACCCATGTTTACATAACCACCAAATACATCTTTGACCTGAAGGAGGAGGATACCTACTGGTGCACCGCGGACATCGGCTGGGTGACGGGGCACAGTTATATCGTCTACGGTCCCCTGGCCAACGGCGCCACCTCCGTGATGTATGAAGGGGCGCCCGACTACCCCGATAAGGACCGCTTCTGGGCCATTGTGGAGAAATATCGGGTGAACATCCTTTACACGGCCCCTACCGCTATCCGCTCCTTCATGCGATGGGGCGAGGAGTATCCCCAGCGCCACGACCTCTCCAGCCTGCGTCTGCTGGGCACCGTGGGGGAGCCTATCAACCCCGAGGCATGGGTGTGGTATTGGAAACACATCGGCGGGGGGCGGTGTCCCATCGTGGACACCTGGTGGCAGACGGAGACAGGGGGTATCCTGATTACCCCTCTTCCGGGCGTGGTTACCCTGAAGCCAGGCTCCGCTACCCTGCCTTTCCCCGGGGTAGAGGCGGAGGTGGTGGACGAGCGGGGGAACCCTGTTCCCCCGGGGCAGGGGGGGTATTTGGTGCTCACCCGCCCCTGGCCCGGCATGCTCCGAGGGATCTACGGCGACCCCCAGCGCTATACCCAGACCTACTGGAGCCGATTCCCCGGCCGCTACTTCACCGGCGACGGCGCCAAGAAGGACGCCGACGGCTACTTCTGGCTGTTGGGGAGGGTGGATGATGTCATCAAGGTCTCGGCCCACCGCCTCTCCACCATGGAGATTGAAAGCGCCCTGGTGGACCACCCCTGCGTGGCCGAGGCAGCCGCCATCGGCAAGAACCATGAGGTCAAGGGGGAGGCGGTGGTGGTCTTCGTTACCGTCAAGGAGGGGGTGAAGACCTCTCCCCAGTTGGCCCAGGAACTGCAGGCGCATGTGGCCCGCAAAATCGGCGCCATCGCCCGTCCCGACCAGGTCATCTTTACCTCCGCTTTGCCCAAGACCCGTAGTGGCAAGATTATGCGTCGGCTCCTGCGGGACATCGCTGAGGGTCGTGCCCTGGGGGATATCACCACCCTGGAGAGCCCCGGCGTCATTGAGGCCCTGAAGGAGCAATACGGCGAAGAGCGGGAGATGTAGCCCTCCCCGGGGGGAAGAAAGGAGGTCGGCCATGCCCCTGATGGGTAGAGCGGCGGTCTTTGAGGCGCCCGGGAAGCCTTTTACCCTTATGGAACTGCCTGCCCCTGAGGTAGAGCCGGGGGGTATCCTCATCAAAGTTACCGCAGCGGGCATCTGTGGCTCTGACCTGCACTACTGGCGGGGCGATAACCCGGTGCCTGTGGCGGTGGGGGAGCCGGGTCCGGTTATCCCCGGCCACGAGTTCACCGGTGTGGTGCACACTTTGGGCAAAGGCGTGAAGACCGATTCCCTGGGGCGCCCCCTCCAGGAGGGGGACAGGGTGGTCTTCCCCTACTTCTTCCCCTGTTTGCGGTGCTACTGGTGCGCACGGGGAGAACTGCACGCCTGCCCCTATCGGGTTACCCGTGCGTCCATCAAGATCTACCCCTATTGCCACGGGGGCTTCGCCGACTACTTCTACCTGAGGCCGGGCCACTGGGTTTTCAAGGCCCCCAGGGACCTGTCGGACACCGCCCTGACACCGGTCAACTGCGCCCTCGCCCAGGTGCTCTTCGGCCTCCACCAGGCGCGCCCCCGCTTCGGGGATACGGTGGTGGTGCAGGGGGCGGGGGGACTGGGGCTCTATGCCACCGCTATCGCCAGGGATATGGGGGCAGAAAAGGTTATCGTGATCGACGGCCAGGCCCCTCGCTTGGAGATGGCCAAGCGGTGCGGGGCGACTCATACCATCAACATCAAAGAGGTAACCCGCCCGGAGGAGCGCATCGCCATCGTGCGGGAACTAACTGACGGGCGGGGGGCGGATGTGGCGGTAGAGGTGGTGGGCTTCCCCCAGGTGGTCAACGAGGGCGTCGCCATGCTCCGCCGGGGCGGGGCCTATGTGGAAATCGGCCACATTAGCCCCAACAGCAATGTTACCCTGGATATGAGTTACATCGTGAGCCGTCAGATCCGCATCCTGGGCACCATGCACTACGACCCCTGGGTCATCCCCTCGGCCCTGGACTTCCTGATGCGCACCAGGGATCGCTACCCCCTCACCCAGGTGGTCTCTCACACTTTTCCCTTGGAGCGCATCAACGAGGCTTTCCAGCAGGCGGAGTGGTTAGGGCGGGAGGGAGGGTCCCCGGTGGTGCGAGCCATCGTAACACCGTGAGAGGGAAGTATGCCAAAGGTCGTCTTCTTCTCCTTCATGAGCGATGAAGTGAACCGCATAATGGCCTCCTTCACCCCGCCGGGGTTTAAGGTGATTCTGCGTCCCCACGCCACGCCCACCGAGGAGAAGGTCCACCTCCTGGAGGACGCAGACTTCCTTATCGCCTACCCTGGGGAGATCCCGGCCGAGGCCCTGCGGCGGGCCAAGCGCTTACGCCTTATTCAACTCCTTTCGGCTGGCTACGATAGGGTTGACCTGGCCCTGTGTAGAGAACTAGGCATCCCCGTCGCCAACAATGGGGGTGCCAACGCCTGGGCGGTCTCGGAGCACGCTATCGGCCTGCTCCTGGCCCTCTATAAGCGCCTGCTGGATGCCGACCGCTTCGTGCGGGAGGGGAAATGGCGGGGGGACATTCTGGGCTACGACACCTACGAGGTGGCCGACAAGACGGTGGGGATCATCGGGCTGGGGCGCATCGGGGCCAAGGTGGCCCGCAAGTTCCACGCTTTTGAGGTTGCCCGTATCCTCTACTATGATCCCATTCCCCGCCCCGACATAGAGGCCCAGTTGGGCGTCCAGCGGGTGGACCTGGACACTTTGCTGAAGGAGTCAGACATTGTATCTATTCACTGTCCCCTGACCAGCCACACCCGGGGGCTGATCGCTCGGCGGGAACTGGGCCTGATGAAGCCCACGGCGGTGCTCATCAACACCGCACGGGGGCCGATAGTGGACGAGCAGGCGCTTATTGATGCCCTCCGGCAGAAGCGCATCGCCGGGGCGGGGCTGGATGTTTTCGCCCAGGAGCCGGTGAACCCCAACAACCCCCTTCTGCGTCTACCCAATGTGGTCCTCTCCCCGCACATTGCAGGGACCGCCTACGAGGGGTGGGCACGCCGTGCCCGGTTCGCCTTCGCTAATATCAAGCGGGTGTGGGAGGGGAAGCCCCCGGAGTCCCTGGTGGAACCCGAAGAGTAGTGGGGGCAGGTGTTGCAAAAAGGCTCCTCTGCCGACCCCCGAGGCGGGAGGCGCTCGTGGCTGGTGGGGCTGATGGCCCTGGTGCTGATGGGGGGTGTGGGGTGTGGCCCCTCTCTGGAAAAGGTGGTAGAGACGGTGGTCGCCCGTGTGCCCACCCCCACGCCTATCCCGGTAGAGAGCATTGTCGCCACTGCTGTGGCCCGTTTGCCCTCGCCCACCCCCCAACCCACGCCCACTCCTATCCCCCTGGCGGACATCGTGGCCACGGCGATCGCCCGTCTGCCCGCGCCCACCCCTCAGCCCACCCCTACCCCCATTCCCCTGGATGCCCTGGTGGCGACGGTGGTGGCCCGTCTGCCCACTCCTACGCCTTCTCCCGTGCCAACCCCGACGCCCACCCTGACCCCCACAGCCACTCCCACGGCCACCCCGTTCCCCATCCCCACCTTCCCCCCCGTCGGCCCCGGCCCAACCCCCACGCCCACCATTGGCCAGGTGCTTCAGCGAGTCGCCCCCTCGGTGGCCTATATTGAGACCCTCAGCGGGCAGGGGAGCGGCTGGGCTATAGGGCGGGACCTGGTGCTCACTAACGCCCACGTGGTGGGGTTCGCCCGGCGGGTAACGGTGCGCTGGCCCAGCGCCCCTCCCGTGGAGGGAACCGTTGTCGCCACCGACCCGGCCAGGGACCTGGCCCTCATCCGCCTCTCTGCCTCGGCTCCTGCCTTGACCCCCCTCCCGACCCGTCGTGTGGGGGAAGTGGATATCGGCTCCCCTGTGCTGGTGGTGGGGTATTCCCTGCGCTCGCCTCTGGGGGATGGCACAGTAGGCCTCCCAGCGGTGAAGGCGGGCATCCTGTCCGCCATCCTGCGTCGTGAGGGGGTATCCCTCCTGCGGGTGGATGCGGTCATGGATCCCGGGGATAGCGGAGGCCCTCTGCTGGACCGCTATGGAACGGTGATAGGGGTAAGCCAGATTCAGGTTACCGAAACACGGGGGGGCCAACGGGTGGTGGGGGTGTTCTACGCCATCGCAATAGGGGAGGTGGAGGGCTTCCTGAGGGATTGGGGCATATCGCCGTAGGGATGGCCCCTGCCCAGATTGGGGGGCACTCCCCTGTCCTAACCATCCCTGGTGCTAGAATAGGGAATGGGGAGGGCAAGGGAGGTGCCCCTTGTCCTATCCTTTCCAGTGGCTACAGGGATCCCTGCGGAAAGCAGGGGTGGTTGTCTCCTCCGTTATCGTTGCCCTTCATCTCTTCTTCCTCTACGGGCACTTCATCCCCTTCCTCCAACCCCTGGTGCACACCGTCCCTTTATGGCGGGTCTTCCCCGCCAATGCTTTCCTGGTTTTGCTTTTCGCCGCCTTTGCCGGCCTGGTATACGGCTTCTGGGGAGGCCTTACAGCGTTCCTTTACTACGCTGTTGTGCTGGCGGGCTTTTTCCCGGGCTTGCCCGGCCGTGAAGCAACGCCTGAGGCTGTAACGGACTACATCGCCCAGGTCGTTTCTCTGGGTGCGGTGGGGGCGGTGATCTACGCTCTAAACATGGTGGGTGCGGTGGCACGCAGACGCTTGCGCCAAGCCCTCGCAGACCTCCAGGCGTCTCAGGAGGAGCGGGTGAGGCAGGAGCGCCTGGCGGCCATAGGGCAAGCGGTAACCGCCATTGTGCACGACCTGCGCAACTCCCTGGGGGTGATAAGCGGGTTTGCCGAGTTGTTGGGGGAACAGACGGCGGACCCCAACGCTCGCCGTGCCCTGGCCCGTATACGGGAGGCGGCCCAGAACGCATCCCGCCTTGTGTCGGATATGCGCCTGTTCGCCGGCTACGCCCCCCTCCAGATAGAGCGGATTGACCTGCGCGCCCTCCTGAAAGAGGTAACAGAGGGTAACCCCTGGGGAGTGCCCATCCAGGTGGATGTGCCCCCTGAGATCCCCCCTCTCCTTGCGGATAAAGTGCAACTTATGCGGGTCTTCACCAACTTGCTGGACAACGCCAGGGATGCCCTGGAGGGACGGCCCGATGGACAGGTGCGTATCACTGCCAGGGCCGTGGGCGTGGAGGTAGTGCTCACCGTATCCGACAACGGGCCAGGTATTCCTCCGCACCTGCAACAGAGGGTGTTTGAACCCTTCTTCACGACGAAGCCGGCGGGCAAGGGCACAGGCCTGGGCCTGAGCATCTGCCAGAGCATTGTGCAAAGGCACGGGGGCAGGATCACCCTGCAGAGCCTGCCGGGGCAAGGCGCTACCTTTATCATTGCCCTGCCCCTGGCGGGCCCTCCCTCGGCCGGGGTTCAGCAGCCCCTAAAGGTGGGGGCGCAACCGAGGGGGTAACAAGGGGCATCCCCTCAGATGTCCAGGATAACCTGCACCCGCCATCCGCCGTTGGTAGGCTGAAGGGCGAGGGCGTGGTAGGTAGCGGACTTCACAAGGCACTGGATGCGATGGCGGGAGCGGTCTATCTTCTCGCCCCAGCAGACCGCTCGCAGGCGGGTGTCCTCCATTTCCACCACCTCTATGCGCTTGCAGAGGAAGCCCCGTGCCTCAAAGAGGAAGTTCAGTTCGTTCAGGAAGTCCACCAGGAGGGCCTCCCGGTCGGGGGCGGTAACCTCCACCTCTACCTTCTCCTGCTCCCGCACCGTGGAGAGGTCGGCGATGACGGCGAACATCCCCATCCCTGCCCAGGCGAAGGCCTCCGCCAGGGTAGCCCCCTCGGCGACGATACCCACATCGGCGGTGTGTTCCAGGAAGGTGAAACCGCCCATGCTCCCTCTAGCCCACGCCCGCCAGGGCTTGGCCGGCATCCAGGAGGGCCTCTACCCTTTGGGGGGAATCGGCCTCGGCATAGATGCGCAGGAGGGGTTCGGTGCCGGAGAAGCGCACCGCCAGCCACCACTGGTCTTCCAGCACCCACCGCCAGCCGTCGGTGGTATCCTTGCGCCTCACGGGGAGGCCCGCCAGGGTGTCGGGATAGGCATTGTTGAGGCGCTGGCGAATGGTTTCCCGCTCCTCCGGGGGGAAGGGGAAGTCCCGCCGAGCGTAGAAGTGGGGGCCGACGGCCTGGTGGAGGAGGGCCAGCAGTTGGGAGGGGGTCTTCCCGGTGCGGGCCATAAACTCCAGGAAGAGGAGGCCCGAGAGGATGCCGTCCCGCTCGGGCAGGTGCCCCTGGAAGGCGAAGCCCCCGCTCTCCTCGCCCCCTATCAGGGCGTTGTGCTGGAGCATCAGGGGGGCAACGAATTTGAAGCCCACGGGCGTCTCGTAGACGGGCACACGGTAGCGCTCCCCCAGGCGCAGGAGCATGCGGGAAGAGGTAAGGGTCTTCACCAGGGGGCCTCGCAAGCCCCGCACCTCCAGCAGGAAGAAAGCCAGGAGGGCGAAGGCGTCTAGGGCGGTGAGGAAGTTCCCCCCCTCGTCCACCACACCCAGGCGGTCGGCGTCGCCGTCAAAGGCCAGGCCCACCTGGGCGTGGTGCTGACGCACCGCCTGGGAGAGGGGCGCGAGGTTGGGGGCGATAGGTTCGGGGTTGTGCATGCCGGGGAAGAGGGGGTTACGCTCCCCTCGAATCTCCAGGATACGGGTTGTCCCGCCGGCCAGCAGGCGGGGGATGTAGCCGGCCCCGGTGCCGTGCATAGCGTCCACCACCACGGTGAGACCGGCGGAGCGCACCAGGGCCAGGTCTACCCGGCGAGCGACCTGCTGGTCGTAGGGGGGGATGGGGTCTACCAGGCGGAGGAGCCCCTGGGCGAGGGCGTCCTTTTTGGGGAGGGGGCGCACCGCTTCAGGCATGAGGCTGTTGATGATGCGTTCCAGGGCCTCCACCTGCTCCGGTGGGGCGCTGGAGCCGTGGGAGGTCTTCACCTTGAAGCCGTTCCAGCGGGCGGGGTTGTGGCTGGCGGTGATGACCACGCCTCCAGCACCGTGGTGGGCCAGGATGTTCCACGCTACAACCGGCGTGGGGGCAGGGCGGTCGCACAGGAGCACGGGGAGGCCGTTGCCCGCCAGCACCTCGGCACAGGCGTCGGCGAAGTCCTCCGAGGCGAAACGGCAATCGTAGCCCACGACCCAGGGGCCGGGGGGCGCATGCCGACGTGCCCAGAGGGCTAGCCCCTGGGAGGCGAGCCGGAGGTTGGCGAAGGTGAAGTCTTCGGCGATGATGCCCCGCCAGCCGTCGGTGCCGAAGCGGATGGCCATCCGGGCCTCCTTGGGGCTAGTAGCCGTCCAGCAGGCTAACGGAGCGGGGGGGCAGGTGGGTGCCCGGAGCCAGGGCGATGCCCCGGTCCAGGCGGTTCCCCTCCCCCACCACCACGCCGTCGGCCAACACGCATCCCTTGCCCACCGTTGCTCCCGCCTGGAGGCATACCCCCTTTCCCAGGATACACCCCTCCGCCCGTGCGTGGGGATGCAGAACCACCTCCTCCCACAAGAGGGCCTCCGCTACCTGGCTCCCCTCCTCCAGACGGCACTCTCGCCCCAGCACGGTGGGGCCTATAACCCTGGCGTGGGGGCTGATAACGCACCCCGGCCCCAGCAGGAGGGGGCCTTTGAGGGTGGCGCTCTCGTGCACGTGCACGTCGGCGGCAGCCCAAACCCCGGGCCGGCACTCCACTACCCCTTCGTCCCGCAGGGGGGAGGAGACCAACCCCAGCAGGAGGTCCCGATGCAGGCGCAGGTAGTTTCGGGGGGTGCCCATGTCCAGCCAGTAAGAGCGGGAGCGGAAGGCGTAAACCGCCTCGCCCCGGCGCACCAGGTCGGGGAAGAGGCCCTGCTCCACCATATACTTCTGGTTGGGGGGCACCCATTGGAGCACCTCCGGCTCCAAAATATAGGTGCCGGCGTTGACCCAGAGGGTCGTAACCTCCTCACGGGAGGGCTTCTCCTTGAAGCGGAGCACCCGCCCCTCGGGGGTGGTCTCCACCATGCCGAAGGGGGAGGGGTCTTCTACAGGGGTGAGGACGATGGTGGCCACCGCCCGGTGCCGGCGATGGAAGGCCACCGCCTCCCCTATGTCCAAATCAGTGAAAATATCCCCGTTGCAGACGATGAAGGTGCTGTGGAGGCGCTCTGCCACCAGACGCAGGGGGCCGGCGGTGCCCAGGGGGAACGGCTCCACCGAGTAGTGGAGGCGTAGGCCCCACCCCTGGCCGTCGCCGAAGTGGGAGCGAATGGCGTCCGGCAAGTAGTGAAGGGCCAGGAAGACCTCGTCTACTCCCGCTTGGCGCAGGTGGGCGAGCATGTGCTCCAGGAAGGGGCGGTTGAGGACGGGGAGCATGGATTTGGGGCGGGTGTAGGTAAGGGGGCGGAGGCGTGTGCCCTCTCCGCCCACCAGGATAACCGCCTGCATCCCTGGCCTCCGGGCGTGGAAGGGTTATCGGCGAGAGAGGTGCAGGCTCACCAGGTCCCTCAGGGCCTCCACCTTATCCGTCTGCTCCCAGGGAAGGGAGAGGTCGTCTCTCCCGAAGTGGCCGTAGGCGGCCAGGGGGGTGTAGATAGGCCGGCGCAGGTCAAGGTTCTGGATGAGGGCCAGGGGGCGCAGGTCAAAGAGGCGCCGAACCGCCCGCTCCAGCACCTCGTCAGGCACTTTGCCCGTTCCAAAGGTCTCTACCGAGATGGAGATGGGGTCGGCCACGCCGATGGCGTAAGAGACCTGCACCTCACACCGCTCCGCCAGGCCTCCGGCCACGATGTTCTTGGCCACATACCGGGCCCCGTAAGCGCCGGAGCGGTCCACTTTGGTGGGGTCTTTGCCGGAGAAGGAACCGCCCCCGTGGCGGGCGGACCCGCCGTAGGTGTCCACCAGGATTTTGCGCCCCGTGAGACCGCTGTCCGCCGCTGGCCCGCCCATAACAAAACTGCCGGAGGCGTTGATGAGGTAGCGGGTATCCCTATCCAGGAGGCTTTCCCAGCCCATCTCCTTGGCCAGGGCGTCAATCACCACCTCCCGAATCTCCCTCTGCAGGCGCTCGTGGGGGACATGGGGTTCGTGCTGGGCGGCGATGATAATGGTATGGATGCGCTTCACCTTGCCAAAGGCGTATTCCACGGTAACCTGGGACTTCCCATCAGGGCGCAGGTAGGGCAGGATGCCCTTTTTGCGCACCTCCGCCAGGCGTCGGCACAGGCGGTGGGCCAGGTAGATGGGGAGGGGCATGAAGTGGGTGTCAATCGTTTCCGGCTTGCCAGCGTTGAGGACATACTCCTGGCAGGCGAAGCCCACCATCATCCCCTGGTCGCCGGCCCCCACCTTGCTGGGGTCCGTCTCCTCGTGGGCGCCCACGGCAGCGGCGATTTCGGGGGCCTGTTTCTGCAGGGCGACCAAAACGGCGCAGTCGTCGCACCCGATGCCGATGTCCGCACGGGTATATCCCACCCGGCGCAGGGTCTGGCGCACGGTGGTGGGCACATCCACCACGCCCTTGGAGGTGATCTCCCCCATCACCAGGACGATGCCCCGGGTGGTGATGGCTTCACAGGCAACACGGGCGTAGGGGTCCTGGGCCAAATAAGCGTCCAGGACGGCGTCGGATATCTGGTCGCACAGTTTATCAGGGTGCCCCTCCGTTACCGACTCGGAGGTGAAGAGGTAAGAGGGGGAGGTGAAGAAACTCATCGGCATGCCCTACCCTCCGTGGCGTGGTTTTTGCTGAAGGGCTGTTACTCGGTGCCTGCCTCCCAGGAGCGCAGGTAGCGCTCCTGCTCTTCGGTGAGGGAGTCTATACGCACCCCCAGGCTGGCCAGTTTCAGGGTTGCCACCTGGTGGTCTATCTCCTGGGGCACCTTGTAGACACCCGGTGCCAGGGAGCGCCCGTGTTTTACCAGGTATTCTACACTAAGGGCCTGGTTGGCGAAACTCATGTCCATGACGCTGGAGGGGTGGCCCTCAGCGGCGGCCAGGTTGATGAGGCGCCCCTCCCCGAGCAGGTAGAGGCGTCGCCCATCGTGGAGGGTGTATTCGTCCACGAAGGGACGGACCCGGCGCTTGGCCTGGGCCATCTGCTCCAGGGCCGGGATATGGATCTCCACATTGAAGTGCCCGCTGTTGGCCAGCAAGGCCCCGTCTTTCATCACGGCGAAGTGGGGGGCGTCCAGCGCGTGGATGTCGCCAGTAACGGTGATGAAGATGTCCCCTATGCGGGCGGCCTCTAGGAGGGGCATGACCTGGTAGCCGTCCATAACGGCCTCCAGGGCTCGGACGGCGTTCACCTCACAGACGATGACCTGCGCCCCCAGGCCCCGTGCCCGCGTGGCGACGCCCCGCCCACACCACCCGTAGCCCACTACCACCACTTTCTTCCCTGCCCACAGGATGTTGGTGGCACGGGTGATACCGTCAATGGTGCTCTGGCCGGTGCCGTAGCGGTTGTCAAAGAGGTATTTGGTATCGGCGTCGTTGACGGCGATGATAGGGTAGCGCAAGCGCCCTTGCTGGGCCATGGCCCGCAGACGGATAACGCCGGTGGTGGTCTCCTCGGTGCCCCCGATAACCTGGGGCAGGAGGTCCTGGCGCTCCTTGTGCAGGGTGCTCACCAGGTCGGCGCCGTCGTCCAGGGTGATGTGGGGGCGGTGCTCCAGGGCCTGGTGGATGTGGCGGTAGTAGGTGGAGGTCTCTTCCCCTTTGATGGCGAAGGTGGGAATGCAGTATTCGGCCACCAGGGCGGCGGCCACCTCGTCCTGAGTGGAGAGGGGGTTACTGGCGCACAGGGCAACCTGGGCGCCTCCCGCCTGCAGGGTGAGGGCCAGGTTGGCCGTCTCGCTGGTGATATGGAGGCAGGCAGAGATGCGAACGCCCTCCAGGGGCCGTTCCCGTGCAAAGCGCTCCCGAATGAGGCGCAGGACAGGCATTTCCTGCCCTGCCCACTCGGTCTTCCGGACGCCCTGGGGGGCCAGGGCCAGGTCTCGCACATCGCCGTGGGCCGTCTGCCGGGACAAGGTGCCTCCTCGCCGGTAATGCACAACAAGTCAGTATAGCACAATCTGGGGCACCCTTCGGCTTTCCCGCCAGACAATGGCTGCTCCCTGCCTGGGGCTGGGAGGGG
>BEHZ01000036.1 GCA_002923335.1 bacterium HR23
AGGGGGCTTGACAAACAGGCGCCAGTGGTATATAGTTCCAAAATGGAATTATTCAAAAACGGAACAATAGGGGGCGTTTCGGATGCAGGTGCCGTTACATCTTCTGACCCAGTTGGCGTTTCATCTGTTGGCCTTGAAGGGTGTGCTGGCCCAGCACTATCACCTGACCCTGCGGGAGGTGCAGGTGCTGGGGGTTCTGGCGATGGTAGGGGAAGCGGTTCTCACCCAACTCCACCGGCGCACAGCCATCCCCAAAAGCGCCCTTACCAGTCTTGTGGACCGCTTGTGTGCCCGTTCCCTGGTGGAGCGCCGTCAGGACCGCCAGGATAGGAGGCGGTGGTGGCTGTGTCTAACGCCCCAGGGACAGCGTCTGGTGGAGCGTTTGCAACAGGAGGAGGCGAACCTGCTGGCGCCTCTTCTGGAGGGCCTTTCCGAGGAGGAGCGCAGGGCATTGCAACGGGCCCTGGAGGCCATGACCCTTCGGCTTGCGCAGGCCCAGCCGGGGCGGGGCCGGCACGTCTCCGGCGGGCTTCCTGGCAAGTAATCCCCAAAGAAAGGAGGGAGGAAGGATGTTCAAGCGACTGGAGAACCTGTCTTACCGTGCCCTGTGGCGGGCAGAGACCCTGAAGCGCACCCTGCCCTTCTGGGTCCTGGTGCTCCTGGTCCTGGCGCTGGAAGCCTGCAGGAAGAAGAAGTAGGAAAACCGGGGGTGGAGGTGGCGGGCCCCTACCTCCACCCCCCTTGCCCCTTCACGCCTCCTCGTCGGGGAGGGGCGGACGCTCAGCCAGGGCGATGCGCAAAAGCCCCCGCAGGGCCTGCAAGGTCGACCCCCTCGGGGGGCCGGAGGTGTCTACCCGCACCAGGCGCTTCGGGGGGATATCTGTCAAAGGCTCAAAGTGCTCCCGAAAGGCGGGAAGGAGGTTCAGCCGGGCGTCGCTGGGGCCTTCCTGACGCTCCTGTCGGCGCTGGAGGCGCTCCCTGACCACCTCCTCTGGCGCAGTCGTCTCTACCACAAAAAAGGGCACCCCCTTCTCCCGTGCCAGGTCAAGGGCTTCCTGGCGGTGCTGGGAGGAGCGGAAGGATGCGTCAAGGATAACGACCTTCCCCCGCTCCAGCAGGGAGCGGGCCTGCTGGAACATAGTCTGGTAGGTGCGCCTGTCCATATCGGCGCTGTAGATGCCCGCCCCCCAGGGCTCATACCGGTGTTCCGTGGGGGGGATGCCCGCCAGGGTCTTGCGCACCACATCGGAAGAGATGACCTCCCCCTGCAGACGCTCCGCCAGGTGGCGGGCGAGGGTGCTTTTGCCTGTGCCGATCATCCCCGCCACCAGCACCAAAGCCGGTCCCCGCAGTATGCGGGCATACTGGACCGCCAGGGCGAAGTAGCGGGCAGAGCGCTGGAGCGTCGCCATACGCTCCTGGGCTGAGAGGCTCGGCTCGTCCAGGCGGAAACTCTCCACCTTCCCCCGCACATAGGCCCGATACCCCTTGTAGAAGTCCAGCAGCGCCAGAAGCCCCCGGTCTCCCGATACCCTGCAGTATTCCTCCACCAGGGTGCGGGAGAGGTCGGGCCGGCCGTGGTAGTCCAGGTCCATGGCCAGGAAGGCCAGGTCGGCGCACACATCCGCCCAGCGGAAGCGCTCATTGAACTCAATGCAGTCCAGGAAGAGCACCCCGTCCACCAGATAAATCTGGCCGGCGTGGAGGTCGCCGTGGCCGTCTCGGATACGCCCCTGGGCCTGCCGCTGGGCAAAGAGGGGAGCGTGCACCTCCAGAAAGGCCTCGCTGTAGGCCCGCAGGAGGTCATACGCCTCGGGGGTAATGGTGACCCCCTGATAGCGCTCGGTCTGGAGGAAGTTCTCCTGGATGTTGTGGCGCACCGTCTCCAGCCCGCCCGTGCGGGTAATGGCGTCGCTGGTCTCCGCCTGAGCGTGGAACTCGGCGATACGCCGTGCGATACGGCGGATGTCGTCCTGGCTGACCGTGCCAGCCTTGAGGAGGGCGGAGAGGGTGCGTTCCCGGGGCAGTTGGAGCATCTTGACGGCGTAATCTACCGTTTGCCCCTCCCCTTCAATAGTATGGCGGGAGCCATCCCACCGCACCTCCACGACCCCCAAATAGACGGAGGGGGAGAGCCGACGGTTCAGGCGCACCTCTTCGTGGCAGAAATGCTGGCGCTTCTCCAGGGTAGTGAAGTCCAGGAAGCCGAAGTCCACCGGCTTCTTCACCTTATATACATACCGCCCGGTGAGGAAGAGCCAGGAGATGTGGGTCTCCACCAACTCCACCTGGGTGGGGCGCTCCCCTTCGGGATAGGCCTCAGGGCGGAGCAGGTCTTGCACCAGGCTGGACGGGGCCACAACCTCCTCCTAGGGTGAAGCCGGTTGTGGCCCCCCAGGGGTGGGCGGGGGCTGGGCGGGGGCTTGCCCCCCCGTGGGAGGGGCAGAAGGGGTGGCGCGAGGGGGACGGGGTGGACGAGGGGTGCCCGCACGAGGAGGGCGGGGCAGACGGGGCCCACCCGCCGGAGCGGGCCGAGCAGGGGCCGGGGCCAGCCGGGCCGCAAGGGTAAGGGGCTTCGCCCCCGGCGCAGCCAAAGCAGAGAGGCTCCGAGTGATGGCGGAGGCGATGGCCGGGGTTGCGGGAGGCTCTTGGGCGCTCAATTCCACCGCATACTTGAGCACGGCGGGGAACGCCTCCCCCGCCTGGGCACGGACCTCCTCCAGGGATAAGGTTCCCCGCAGAAGCAGGCGTGCCAGCCGCCGGCGGAACCACCGCTTCTGTTCCTTCGCCCGGTGTTTGGCCTGAACTCGTTTTTTCCGCAGGTAAGGCATGCCGTCTCCTTATGCTGTAATGGCTTGTTCCTGCACAGGGCGGGCAAGGGGGAGGCTCTCCAGCCAGCGAAGCGCCTCCGCCCGCACCTCTTCCCGGTTGGTGGGGAGCACCTCCAGCACCCGCACCCCTGGGGCAGATTTTACCCTGTCGGCGAAGGGATGGGGCTTCTGCATCACCGTGCCCAGAAGGGGAGCGCCTTGCGCTAAAGCGTCTTCAACCACCTGGATGAAGGCCGGCGAGCACAGTTCCATTCTGCCGATTTCGTCCACAACCACCACCGTCGCGGTTGCCAGGGCACGGCGCACCGCCATCACGCCGACCCGTTCCAGGGCCTCCCGGTCCACCCCGTAACGCCCCACGCGGTAAGGAGACGCCAGGCCTGCCCGTGCGAGGGGCACCTGCTGGCCGTCCAGGGTTACGAGGTCAAAGCCGATGCGCACACTCCCCGCCCGCACCTCCTGGGTATAAAAACCCCCGGCCGGTATGCGCGCCTGGGCAAGGGCCTGGCGCAGGAGGGTGGTCTTGCCCACCCCTGGGCGTCCGGTCAGCAGGAGGGCACGGGGACACATGGCGGTTAGGGGGTGTCCCCGTAACTGGTGGGGTAGTTCCGCTCTATCCAGGCGGGGGTGCCATCCTCTACATTGTAGAGGAGTTCCGGAGGGAAGCCCATAGCGGCAGCCATCTCGGCAGCCAGGGCACTGCGCTGACCTGCCTGGCAGATGAAGAGGAGTTTCTTCCCCTTGGGCAGTTCCCCGATACGCTCCAACACCTGGTCCACAGGAAGGAGATGCGCCCCTTTCACATGCCCCTTCTGGTATTCCTCCGGGGTGCGCACATCAATAATAGCGACCCTGTCCCGCTCTTGCTGGAGCATGCGGTAGGCTTCCTCCACGCTAATGCGGACGAAAGGTTCCCCTGGCTCTTGGCGGGCCATGCGCGTCTACCTCCCCAGGCCGGTGTGTTCTTCCACACTCTCAATGATACCAGGCGGAGACGGTCGTGTCTCTATGCAGGGAGATACTTGCCCAGAAGGGGCGCCAAGCGCCGGCGCACCTCGGGGCCGATGAGGCGGGGGTCGGTGGCGATGGCGTCCCTCAAGGCGGTGGCGCAGGGGCAGGCGCGCTCCCTGGGAATGGCGGGGAGGGTGTGGCGCAGGGCCTTCTGGGCCGTGGCGGTGCCCTTCTGGAGGTTCTGGAGCACCACTTCCACCGACACCTGCTCGTGGGTGGGATGCCACACATCGTAGTCGGTTACCACCGCCAGGATGGCGTAGCACATCTCCGCCTCCCGTGCCAGTTTGGCCTCCGGCAAAGCGGTCATGCCGATGATGTGGGCGCCCCAGGAGCGGTAGAGGTGGCTTTCGGCTTTAGTGGAGAAGGCGGGGCCTTCAATACAGATGTAGGTGCCCCCCAGGTGCACTCGTGCCCCTGTCTCTTCAGCCCCCCTTGCCAGCACCTGAGAGAGGACGGGACAGAAGGGGTTGGCGAAGGCGATGTGCACCACCGGCCCGCCCTCAAAGAAGGTGGAAGGGCGTCCCTGGGTGCGGTCAATGACCTGGTCCGGCACCACTAGGTCCAGGGGATGGATGTCCTCCCGCAGGCTCCCCACGGCGCTGACGCTGATGACCCGCTCCACCCCCAGGGTCTTCAGGGCGAAGAGGTTGGCACGCACGGGGAGGGCGGAAGGGGAGAAGCGATGCCCCCGCCCGTGGCGAGGCAGGAACGCCACCCGCACCCCCTCCAGTTCGCCCACTAGGATGGTATCGCTGGGGTCGCCAAAGGGGGTGGAGACCTTGACCTCCTCTATTACCCGGAGGCCTTCCATCTGGTAAAGCCCACTCCCTCCGATAACGGCGATGGGCACCGGCGTGGGCATAGCGCCTCCTAGAGAATAGCACCCTCTTCCTTCAGTTTCAGGATGGTATCCCAGGTATAGCCCAGGTCTAACAGCACCTCCTCCGTGTGCTGGCCTAATTCAGGGGCGGGGCCGGGTATCCGCCCTGGGGTTCGGCGGAACTTCATGGGGGCGGTTACCACCTGGAACTCCTCCCCACTGCTGTGGCGCAGGGTAGCGATATATGTGTTGGCGTGCACTTGGGGGTCCAGAATGACCTCGTCCAGGGTTTGCACCGGCGCCCAGATACACCCCTCGGCGTCCAGGCGTTTGCCCCACTCGGCACGGGGGCGGGTGGCAAACTGCTCGTCCAGGATGCGAATCAGTTCCTGGCAGTTCTCTCGCCGAAGGGCGTGGGTGTTGAAGCGGGGGTCGTGGATGAGGTGTTCCAGGCCTAGCGCACGGCAGAAGCCCGGCCAAAAGCGTTCAGATTCTATCATCACCAGTTGTATCCATTTGCCGTCGGCGGCCTGGTAGGGATTGAAGAGGGGGTTGCCCACTTCGGTGCGGGGGATTTTCTGCACCGCCGTGCGGTGGTAGAAGGCGGCCACCACGTCCATGCCCAGCACCCACAGGCCCGTGTGCAGGAGGGCGCAATCCACCCGCTGGCCCTTGCCGGAGCGCTCCCGCTCAAAGAGGGCGATGCCGATAGCGGCGGTCATGGCCAGGGAGGTGGCGTGGTCGCCCATACCGGGGCGTTGGTTCACGGGCGTCCACTGGGGTTCGCCGATGGTGCCCATAATGCCGGAGCGTGCCCAAAAGGCTGCGTAATCAAATCCGGGGCGGTCCTTTTCGGGGCCTTCCTGGCCGTATCCTGTGAGGGAGACATAGATGATGCGGGGGTTCAAGGCGGAGACATCCTCATAGCGCAGGCGGTAACGCTCCTGCCGACGGGGAATGAGGTTGGTAACCAGCACGTCGGAGCGGGCGGCCAGTTTGTGCACAATCTCCTGCCCCGAGGGGTGCTCCAGGTTCACGGCGATGCTCTTCTTGCCCCGATTGTCCTCCTCTATGGCCACATTGACGCCGGAGGTGTAGGGCACGACCCCCTGGGGGGAGGTGGTAACACTGCGCATGGGGTCGCCCGTGTCGGGAGGTTCTACCTTGATAACCTCGGCCCCTAATTCGGCCAAGATGGCGCAGGTGGCGGGGCCGGCGACCCAGTTGGCCACCTCCAGCACACGAATGCCCTCCAATGGACCCGGCATGAGCCTACCTCCCTGTAGAAGGCTTGTCTGGGGTAAAAGATAGCGCAACTGCGCCGAGAACGCCACACGCTCGCTGGGCTTCCTACGGTTTTGGGGAGGGGTCGGCCTGGACAGGGGCGGGGTGCTGCCCCACCAGGCCCAGCACCGCCCGTAGGGAGCGATACCCCGCAATAGGGAGGTAAAAGCCCGCCACGAGGGTGGGAGGCAGGAACAGAAGGGCGTGGAGCACGATGGCGAAACTGAAGGCGACGGCCCGCTCTACCTCCCAGAGGGCCAGCAGGGTAACCGCAATAAACTCAAAGGTGCCAACAGAGGCGGGCAGGCCCGGCACCCAGTCCCCTACGAAAAGGGTGATAAGGGTAAGGAAAACCATACCCAGGAGAGGGATGGGCAGGGCGAAGGCCCGCGCCACCATCCACCCACTGACGCCGATGCCCAGGGCGTAAACGACGGTCAGCAGGAAGGCCAGGGCCACCCGTAGGGGCGCCCCCCGCAGGAGCAGGACGGTGCGTCCGAAGTCCCGCACCAGGGACAGGTGCCCCAGGCCGGGGATACGCCCAACCCGTGGCCCCACCAAGAAGAGGGCGCACACAGCCACCAGCGCCACCAGCGCCCCGCCCCATATGTAGGGAGCCAGGGGGCGCAGGGGCGGGAGGAAGAGCACCCCTACCCCTGCCAGAAGCGCCTGCCCTCCCAGTTCAAAGGTGCGCTGGGTGGCCATGGTGGCCAAAACGGTGCCTGTGGGGATACCCCGCAGGGCCAGAAGGCCCACCCGCACCGGCTCATCCAGGATGGGAATGGGGGTGGCGTTGTTCACCCCCAGAGCGGTGTGCTCCACCAGGAGCAGGCGCCAGAAACCCACCCGCACCTGGGTGAATAGCACCCACCACCGGAGGGCCCGGGCTAGGGACGCCCCCATGAATATCCCCAGCCCCCCTAGCAACAGGGGCACCGAGGCGCGTCCCAACACCTCGGCCACCTGGACCTTCTGCACCTCCCGCAGGGCGAGGGTCAGGAGGAAGGCCCCTAGGGCCATAGACCCGCTGGCCCCCGCTGTCCACAAGGCTATGCGCAGGCGTCGTGGGACGGGGCCTCTCCCCGAGTGCGCCATCTCCTCCTCGCGGGACGGTGCTCGCTATGGGGTCTTGAGTCCGCTCTTCCAGGCCCGACGCAGGCTATCCAGAGGCAGGTCCAGCAGGCCGGGCACCACTACACGGTCGCCCCCCACGGTGCCCAGGCGCACGAGAGGGACACCCTCCGCCTGGGCCAGGCCCAGCAGGGATGCTATATTGCCCTCCGGCAGGGAGACCAGGATTCTGCTCTGGGCTTCACCGAAGAGGCCAGGCGCCCAGTTCCCCCGGAGGGCAAACTCCCCTCGGAAGCCCTTCCCCCCCAGGATAGCGCATTCCGCCAGTGCCACCGCCAGGCCCCCCTCGGAGCAGTCGTGGGCGCTGGAGAGAAGCCCCTCCTGCACCGCCCGCCGACAGAGGCGCTGGACACGGGCCTCTAGGGCCAGGTCTATGGCGGGGCGTCCCGCCACCTTATGGAAGAAGATTTCCAGGAACTCACTCCCCGCCAGGGTGCGGGGGTCGCCCACTACTTCGCTGGCCCCGAGCAGGAACACCACATCCCCCTCCTTTTGGAAACCGGCGGTAACATGGCGCTCCAGCACCCCCAGCGCCCCGACGATGGGAGTGGGGTAAATGGGCTGACCGTCGGTCTCGTTATACAGGCTCACATTCCCGCTAATGACCGGCACCCCCAGGGCGGTGCACGCCGACGCCATCCCGTTGATGCACTCGGTCATCTGGTAGGCCACCAGTGGGCGCTCAGGGTCGCCAAAGTTCAGGCCGTCGGTGAGCGCCACCGGCTCCGCACCGACACACGCCAGGTTCCGGCACGCCTCGGCGACCGCAATGGCTCCCCCGGCCCACGGCTCCAGGAACACCAGGCGCCCGTTGCCGTCGCACGCCAAGGCGATGCGCGTAGCGCTCCCCTTGATGCGCAGAACCGCCGAGTCCGCCACCCCCGGTGGGACAAGGGTGTTGAGGAGGACCATATGGTCATACTGGCGGTAGATAGGCTCCCGGCTGGCGATGTTGGGCGACGCCAGCAAGCGCAGGAGGGCGTCGGAGGGGGAGAGGGGAGGCTCACCCAGGGCCGAGAGGTCTTCCCGCTGGAGGGCGTCTAGCCACTGGGGCTTTTCGGGGCGCAGGTCATAAAGAGGTGGGGCCACCAGCAGGCGCACGGGCACAACCGCCTCCAGACGGGGGCCGTCGTAGACCCGCACCATGCCGTCATCCGTTACCTGTCCAACGACGGCCGAGGTGAGGTCCCACTTGTCAAATACCCCTTTGACCCGCTCAAGCCAGGCTGGGCGGATGATAAGGAGCATCCGCTCCTGGGATTCGGAGAGCATCACCTCGTAGGGTGTCATCCCCGCCTCTCTTCGGGGGACGCGGGCCACATCCACGGTAACACCACATCCCCCTCGGCCGGCGCTCTCCACGGTGGCGCTGGTGAGGCCCGCCGCGCCCAGATCCTGCATGCCCACAATCCCCTCCCGGCACCGCTCCAGGGCCTCCAGGCACGCCTCAATGAGCACCTTCTCCAGGAAGGGGTTGCCCACCTGAACGGTGGGGCGGAGTTCCCGTTCCCCGCTAAAGGTGCGGGACGCCAGGCCCGACGCCCCGTGGATACCGTCCCGCCCGGTGTCTGCCCCCACCAGCAGGAGCAAGGCCCCTGGCTCGCTGGCCCGTGCTCGCACCAGGTGCTCGCCCCGCAGAAGGCCCACACACATAGCGTTCACCAAGGGGTTGTGGAGGTAGGCGGGGGAGAAGTAGACCTCGCCCCCCACATCGGGGACACCGATGCAGTTGCCATACCAGGAGATGCCCCCTACCACGCCATGGAAGAGGTAACGGGCACGGGCATCCGACAGGGGCCCGAAGCGCAGGGAGTTGAGGAGGGCGATGGGGCGTGCCCCCATGGTGAGGATGTCCCGCACGATGCCCCCCACACCGGTGGCGGCACCCTGGAACGGCTCCACCGCCGAGGGGTGGTTGTGGGACTCGATCTTCATGGCGATGGCCCACCCGTCTCCGATGGACACCACGCCAGCGTTCTCTTCGCCAGAGGGCACCAGAAGCCGAGGGGATGAGGAAGGGAAGCGCTTGAGGAGATTTTTAGAGTGCTTGTAGCCGCAGTGTTCGGACCAAAGGGCACCGAACATGCCCAGTTCCAGGGGGTTGGGCTCCCGCCCCAGGCGCTGGCAGATCAGGGCATACTCCTGGGGAGTAAGGGCTATCTCGTCCAGCAGTTCCTGGGTAACGGGCATAGATAGCCTACCTTATGGGCCGCTTATAGTGGGGCCAGACAGCGTTCCCTGGGCAGCCATAATCCGATAGGACACAGACCGTTCCCCGGGCAGCCCCTGATAGAGACGGCTGGCGTAGCAGCGGGTGGAATCGTGGCCGAAACGGCCTGGGGAGCGGAAGGGGCTGGTGGTGGTGCCTGTGCCCTTGTGCCGTAGCGCCATCGCCTTCCTGGGTTAGGGGATGGGGGTGTTGTGCCCCCTCGGCCCCATCATACCATGCAGGAGAAGGCCGAGGGCTTGGTGCACCTCTTGCGGGCTGCGAAGCCACCAGCGGGCCAGGGGAAGGGGCGGTTCCCCCACCGCTACCGTCAGCCCCCGCTTCCCCACCGCCCGAAACATGTCCAGGTCGGCGGTATCGTCGCCGAAGACCGCGAGGCGCAGCGGGCTGTGGCGGGCAAGCCTCTCTGCTATCCAGGCAACCGCGCTGCCTTTGGAGGCCCCTTGGGGGCGCACCTCCACCACCTCCTTGCCCTCCAGGATTTCATAACCTTGAGGTTGGTAGCCGGCCAAGGCGTCCAGGAAGGCCCGTCTGGCCTCCTCTTTGCGGGCGTGTTCCACCAAACGGTAGTGAAGGGCGATGCTGGGGCCTTTGTGCTCCACCACTACTCCGGGGATGGACAGGGTGGAAAGGGAGCTCAGAAGACCGGAGGGCAAGGGGTCTGGCTCCCCCCAAGGGCGCACCAACTCGCCGTCCCAAAGGATTTCCCACCCGTGGAGGTAAACGAGGGTGCATCCCTGGGGGCGTCCCAGCACCTGCTCCAGGCTCTTCCGGCTCCGCCCCGAAATAACCACCACCCTGTAGCCCACGCCCGCCAGGGCCTCCAGAAGGGAGAGCACCTGGGGCGGTGCCACCGCTTCCTCTGGCCGTGGGGCGAGGGGCACCAGAGTGCCGTCGTAGTCCAAGAAGAGGGCTACAGCGCCACCGGCACGGCGGTATCGGCGGAGGGCGTAGAGGACACGAGGGTGCTCAAGAAGGTGGAGGCCCATCGGTGCACATCCCATTGGGTCAGCCAGGCCTGCAGGCGCCGGATGTGCAGCGCCCGCTCCTCCTTGCTCATGCTGAGGGCCTGGTGCAAAACCTCGGCGCACTGCTCGTAGTCGTAGGGGTTAACGATGAAGGCGTCGGGCAGGTAGGTGGCGATCCCGGCGAACTGGGAGAGGATGAGCACACCTTCTCCACCGCTGTTGGCTGCCACATACTCCCCCGCCACCAGGTTGAGGCCGTCCCGCAAGGGGGTTACCAGGGCGATGTCGGCGGCACGGTAGTAAACGGCCAGGTCATGGGGGGTGAAGGAGCGGTAGAAGTAGTGGATGGGGAACCAGCCCGCCCGTGCGAAGCGCCCGTTGATGCTCCCCACCAGTTCGTCCACCTCCCGCTTGAACCGACGGTATTCCTCAGCTTGCGAGCGGGAGGGAACGGCGATTTGCACGAAGGCAATGCGTCCCCGATAGCGGGGGTGGCGCTCCAGAAGGTGCTCAATGGTGCGCAGGCGTTGCGGGAGGCCTTTCGTGTAGTCCAGGCGGTCCACCGCCAGGATGACCTGGGAGGCCCGCAGGGTCTGGCGCAGGCGTTTGGCCCGTGCCAGAGTGGCCGGATGGGAGCCTGCCTGGTGGTAAAACGGGGTATCAACTCCTACCGGCAGGGCCACCACCTGCGCCCGCCGGCCCGGCAGGTGCACAACCCCCGAAGAGCGCTCCACGCCGAAGGAGGTTGATTGCTCAACGGCGTCCAGGAAGTTGGCCACATACGCCGGGGTGTGGAAGCCGATAAGGTCGGCCCCCAGCATCCCTTCCAAAAGGTCTCTGGCCCACGGCAGGGCCTCCCACAACTCGGCTGGCGGGAAGGGGATATGCCAAAAGAAGCCGATGGGCTGGGCAAAGCCCTCCTTGCGCAGGAGGGACGGCACCAGGGCGAGGTGGTAATCGTGCACCCACACTGTGTCCCCCTCCTTCCCCTCCGCCAGGATGGCCTGGGCAAACTTGCGGTTGACCCGGTTATAGGCACGCCAGTAGTCCTGCTCAAAAGCCGTTCGGCCCAGGAAGAAGTGGCAGAGGGGCCACAGGGTGCGGTTGGCGAAGCCATGGTAGTAGCCCTGCACATCCTCTTCAGAGAGGGGAACAGAGAGGAGGGTGAGGGAAGGCCCGCCCGCCGGGGTTTTGTGGAGAGGGCCTAGGGTATTCCCCTCGCTCCCGGCGGCGACCCACACTCCACCCCTTTCCCGCAGCACGGGCTCTAGGGCGCTCACCAGCCCCCCCACATGCCGAACCGGCTTTCCGCCCGGGGTAAGGGTGTAAGGGGCACGGTTGGATACTACCAGAAGACGGCCGGTTGGAGGATGTGTGGGGTAGGGCATGCTCCACCTCCTGGATGGCAAAGGTTAGCAGGCGCCACTCGCTTACATAACAGGCAAACAGAAGGCGAAACCTGTGAGACGGTTCCGGCAGTCTCCCACAGGGCGGCTAAAGAACAACCGAGACCCGCCGAGGCCCCCGGGCAGGGGCCTTACCCACCCACTCGTCCCGTCCCTAGGCCTTTCCAGGCCGACGCAGGTGAACAGTAGGAGGGAGAGCACTTCCAGGATAAGCGCTCCCACGGTTTCTGTCAACCTGCAAGGGCTTTGTCCCGGGGAATCGGCCCCGCCGATGGAGGCGAGGCCTGGCGCCGGTAGGGTATAATACAGAGCAGAGAAAGCCAGCAGGAGCAACCCGTGCGTATTCGTGTTATCTTTGTGCAGGATGTGCCGCCCCGCTACCGTGCCGGCGATGTGCGAGAGGTGGCGGGGGGCTACGCTCGCAACTACCTGATTCCCCGGGGTCTGGCCCTCCCGGCGACGCCCCCAAACCTTCAGCGTCTGGGGAAGATCAAGAAGGTAGGAGAGGAGCGCCGACAGCGCCTTGCCCAAGAGATGACCGTTCTGGCAGAGCGCATCCAGGGGCAGGTGATTACCTTGCGGGCACGAGCGGCGGAAGGGGGAAAACTCTACGGTTCTGTGTCCGCCTCGGCTATTGCCGATGCCCTCTCCCAAGCCATCGGCCAGCCAATAGAGCGCCGTCTCATCGCCCTTGCCGAGCCTATCAAGGCCATTGGGCAATATCAGGTGCGTGTGAACCTTTATTACGGCATCGCCCCAACCATTACTGTGGTGGTGGAAGAGGAGGGGCGGGCACCGGCGCAGGCGGCGCCGGCTTCCCCGGCCACCGCAACGCCCGCCCCGGCGGGGGAGAAGGTGGAAGATGTTCACGGAGAAACTGCCTCCCCATGACCTGCAGGCCGAGGAAGCGGTCATCGGGAGCATTCTGATAGACCCCGATACCCTGTTGAAGGTCGCGTCCATTCTGCGTCCGGAGGACTTCTACGGGGGGAAAGCCAGGGCGGTATTTGAGGCGTGTCTGGCCCTCGCCCAGCGGGGGGAAGCCGTCAATCAGGTAACCGTTGCCCATGAACTGGCCCGCTTGGGCCGTCTGGAGGAGATAGGGGGCAACGGCTACCTGGCAACGGTTATCGCCGGCACCCCGACCTCGGTGCACGCCGAATACTACGCCCGCATTGTGGCCCGCCTGGCCACCTATCGGGCCCTCATCAAGGCCGGCCTGGAGATCGCCAGCCTGGGCTACTCCGCCCCTGCCGATGCCGACGCCGCCCTCGCCCGTGCCGAAGACCTCCTCTTCCGGGTGCGGTCGGGGCGTCCCTTGCGGGGTCTGCTCCACCTGCGTCAGGTGCTGGACCGTTTCCTGGAGGGCGGGCCGGCGGTTACGGCGCCCACGCCTCTGGAGCGTCCGGCCGGCCCCCTGGCCACGGGCTATAGTGCCCTAGACCAGATTCTTGGGGGCCTGCAACGTTCCGACCTTATCATCCTCGCCGCACGGCCCAGCCTGGGCAAGTCGGCTCTAGCCCTTAACATCGCCCTGCACAACGCCAAAAACCTGGGGGCCGTTGTTGCCATCTTCAGTTTGGAGATGAGCGCCGACCAGGTTGCCATGCGCCTTCTGTCGGCCGAGGCCAGTGTGGACAGCCACCGTTTGCGCCTGCGCCTGTATACCGAGGCGGAGGAGCGCCGTATCCTGGATGCCATTGGGCGCCTCTCGGACCTGCCCATCTATATTGACGACACCCCCCAGCCCACGGTGCGGGAGATATGGGCCAAGGCGAAGCGCCTGCATATAGAGCGGGGACTGGACCTGGCGGTTGTGGACTACCTCCAGTTGGCCCAGGCGAGCGACGGGCGCTCCGAGAACCGGGTGCAGGAGATCAGCGAAATCTCCCGCTCCCTCAAAGCCCTGGCCCGGGACCTGAACATCCCCCTTATCGCCGTCTCCCAACTGAGCCGTGCGGTGGAGGTGCGCCCATCCCACCGTCCCCAACTCTCGGACCTGCGGGAGTCGGGGAGCATTGAGCAGGATGCCGATGTGGTGCTCTTCATCTATCGGGAGGACCTCTACATTACCCAGGAGGAGTG
>BEHZ01000037.1 GCA_002923335.1 bacterium HR23
GGTGAGGGGGAGGCCCTTCAGCGCCATCAAAAGCCCTACCAGGTGCCCCACCACTCGCCCCGTTTTGGCCCGTGCCAGTTCGGCGAAGACCGGGTTCCGCTTTTGGGGCATAATGCTTGAGCCGATGGTATAGGCGTCGGCCAGGCGGATGAAGCCAAACTCCTCCGACGACCAGAGCACCAGTTCCTCCGCCAGGCGGGAGAGGTGCACCATACAGATGGAAGCGGACGACATGTAGTCCAGGAAGAAGTCCCGGTCGGCCACGGCGTCCATACTGTTCTCGCTCACACGGGAGAAGCCCAGTTCCCTGGCCACAAACTCCCGGTCAATAGGGTAGGGGACGCCGGCCAGCGCGCCGCTCCCCAAAGGGAGCACATCTGTGCGCTCATAGGCCTGGCGGAAGCGCTGGGCGTCCCGCTCCAGCATCCAGAAGTAGGCCAAAAGATGGTGGGCCAACAGCACCGGCTGGGCACGCTGCAGATGGGTGTAGCCGGGGAGGACGGTGTCCAGGTGCTCCTGGGCCCTCTCCAGCAGAACGCCCTGCAGGTGCCGAAGGCGTGCCAGGGTATGGGCGATGGCCTCTTTGGCGTAGAGGCGCATGTCTGTGGCCACCTGGTCGTTACGGGAGCGGGCGGTGTGCAGACGCCCCGCCACAGGCCCGATGAGGTCGTGGAGGCGGGCCTCAATGTTCATGTGGATGTCTTCCAGGTCCTCCCGCCAGGGGAAGACGCCTTCTTCAATCTCCCGGCGGATGGCACCCAGGCCCATCACGATAAGTTCGGCGTCTTTTTCGGCGATGATGCCCTGGCGAGCCAGCATCCGCGCGTGGGCAATGGAACCGGCGATGTCCTGACGGTAGAGGCGTCGGTCAAAGCGCAAGGAAGCCACATAGGCGATGTGGGGCTTGGCCTTGCCGGCTTCAAAGATGCTCATCCCTACACCCGATACCTCTGGAGCAGTTGGCGGGCGATGACGAGGCGCTGGATTTCGTTGGTGCCCTCGCCGATGACCATCAACGGGGCGTCGCGGTAGTAGCGCTCCAGGGGCAGGTCCCGCAGGTAGCCTACGCCCCCGTGGATGCGCATAGCGTTCAGGGTAACCTCCACACACACCTCGCTGGCAAAGAGTTTGGCTATGCCCGCCTCCAGGTCGGCCCGCTCCCCGCTGTCCTTCTTGCGGGCTGCTTCATAGGTGAGATGGCGCGCTGCCTGGATTTTGGTATACATATCCGCCAGCATCAGTTGGATAGCCTGGTGCTCGGCGATGGGTCGGCCGAAGGCCTTACGCTGTTGGGCATAGCGGATGGCCCGCTCAAAGGCTGCGGTGGCGACGCCGATAGCCCGCGCCGCCACATTGATGCGCCCCCCTTCCAACCCGCTCATCACCTGCTTGAAGCCCTCGCCCTCTCTTCCCCCCACCAGGTTCTCCGCCGGGCAGCGGTAGTCGTTGAAGATGAGTTCCACCGTATCCACGCCCCGGTAGCCCAATTTGTCCAGTTTGCGCCCCACCGTGAAGCCGGGGCCCTTTTCCACCACGAAGCACGACATGCCCCGATAGGGGGGCTGGGCGGTAGGGTCGGTCTTGGCCAGGAGGGCGAAGGTGGTGCCGTGGAGGCCGTTGGTGATGAACATCTTGGTGCCGTTAATGACATACTCCTCCCCATCCCGGCGGGCGGTGGTCTGGATGGACTGGACATCGCTCCCGGCGTTAGGCTCGGTGAGAGCGAGCCCGCCCCGCTTCTCACCCCTTGCCAGGGCAGGGAGGAAACGACGCTTCTGCTCCTCGGTGCCGTAGTGCACCAGGATGTGGGTCAGGATGTGGTGCGAGCCGATGATACCGCCCACCGCCATCCAGCCCCGTGAAATCTCCTCAAAGACCATGGCGAAGGTAGTGTAGTCCAGCCCCAGTCCCCCATACTCCTCAGGGATGTTCAGGCCGAAGAGGCCCATCTCCTGCATCTGGGGGATAAGTTCGTGGGGGTATATGTCGTCGTGCTCATACTTCTCGGCCAGGGGGATGACCTCTTTCTCCACCCACTCCCGGACGGTGCGGACGATCTGTTGGCGGGCTTCCTCTCGGGCCTGGGACATGGTCGCCTCCTGGGCTACAAGGTGATTTTAGCGGGGGCTTTTCCTGGGGGGAGGAGTCTCCCCTTGGGTGATGCCCTGCACCTGTGCCTGGGTGCGCACGGGCAGGCCGAAGACACGAATGAATCCGATGGCGGAGCGGTGGTCGTAGGCGTCGCCCTTGCCGTAGGTGGCCAGGCGGTGGCTGTAGAGGGAGTAGGGGGACTTGCGCCCTACCACTTGGGCGGTGCCCTTGAACAGGCGCAGGCGCACCGTCCCCGTTACAAACCGCTGGGTGCTCTCCACATAGGCGTCCAGGTCCTGGCGATGGGCGGTGAACCACAAGCCGTTATAGACCAGGTCGGCATAGTGCTGGGCCACGGTGTCTTTGAAGCGCAGTTGTTCCTTGGAGAGGGTGGCGGTCTCCAGAGCCCGGTGGGCCATGTGGAGGACAACCGCTGCGGGGGCCTCATACACCTCCCGGGACTTGATGCCCACCAGACGGTTCTCCAGGTGGTCAATGCGCCCCACGCCGTGCTCCCCAGCCACCCTGTTCAGGTATTCTATGAGGGCCACCGGCCCCAGGCTCTCCCCGTTCACCGCCACCGGGATGCCCAGCTGGAAGTCTATCTCCAGAGAGAGGGGGGTATCGGGGGCCAGGGAGGGGTGCCTCGTCCATGCGAAGGCGTCTTCGGGAGGCTCGTTCCAGGGGTTCTCCAGGTCCTCCCCCTCTATGGCCCGTCCGAAGAGGTTCTCGTCGACGCTGTAGACCCGCCCCTTCTGCTCCGGGACGGGGATACCACGGGCACGGGCGTATTCCTTCTCTTCGTCCCGTGTCATCCCCCACTCCCGCACAGGGGCGATGACCTCCAAATGGGGTGCCAGGGCCATGACCGCCACATCAAAGCGCACCTGGTCGTTGCCCTTCCCGGTGCACCCGTGGGCCACCGCATCCGCTCCTTCCTGGAGGGCCACGGTTACCAGGTGCTTGGCGATAAGGGGGCGCCCCAAAGCGGTAGTGAGGGGGTAGACACCCTCGTAGACGGCCCCCGCCTTCAGGGCGCGCCAGATATACTCCCGAACGAACTCCTCCCGGGCGTCCACCACCAGGGCCTTGCTGGCGCCGGTTTTCAGTGCCTTCTGGCGGACAGCCTCTAGGTCTCGGCCCTGCCCCAGGTCCAGGGTGAGGGCGATGACTTCTGCCCCGTATTTTTCCTTCATCCAGGGGATGGCCACGGAGGTGTCCAACCCCCCACTGTAGGCCAGGACGATGCGCTTGGGCATGGGGACCTCCTTTTATTTCTCTTTGAGGACCCGCACCAGCCCCCGCTCAAAGCGGGCTACCCCTTCATCCACCTCCTCGGGGGTCAGGGTGAGGGGGGGCATAAAGCGGATGGCGGTGGGGCGCACCGGGTTCAGCAGGACCCCCTCGTCGTTGCAGGCGCTTACCACCTGGGGGGCGATGGGGTGGTAGAACTCCACCGCCAACAGCAGCCCCACCCCCCGCACCTCCTTTATGGCTTCCTCGTGGCGGGCCTTCACCTGCTCCAGGGCGCTCTTCAAGCGCTGGCCCATGCGTGCCGAGGTCTCATAGATGCGCTCCTCCAGGAGGGTCTTGAGGGTGGCGTAGCCGGCGGCGCACGCCAGCGGATTCCCCCCGAAGGTGGAGCCGTGGTCCCCCGGCTGGAAGAGGTTGCACCGCTCGTTGCACAGGAAGGCGCCGATGGGCACTCCCCCTCCCAGTCCTTTGGCCAGCGCCAGGATATCTGGCTGGACACCATAATACTGGAAGCCGAAGACGGTGCCCAGGCGTCCCATCCCGGTTTGCACCTCATCCAGGATGAGGAGCAGGTCGTTGCGGTCGCACCAGTCCCGCACCCCCTTCAGGTAGTTCGGGTGGGCAGGGATAACCCCTCCTTCCCCCTGCACCGGCTCCAGAAGGACGGCCACGGTGCGCTCCGTGGTGGCCCGCTTCAGGGCCTCCAAGTCGTTGAAGGGCACCTGGACAAAGCCTGGGGTGAGTGGGATAAAGGGTTCGCTATAGTGGGGGTTGCCGGTGGCGGTGACGGCTGTCAGGGTGCGCCCGTGGAAGGCGCCCTGGGCGGTGATGATTTCATAGGCGCCGTTCTTTCTGACCTTGCCGTATTTGCGGGCCAGTTTAATGGCGCCTTCAATGGCTTCTGCCCCGCTGTTGCAGAAGAAGACCTTGCTCAGACCACTGGCCTCCACCAGCAGGCGGGCCAACTGCAGTTGGGGGATGGTGTAGAACTGATTGGAAGTTTGGATAAGGGTCGCCACCTGCTCCTGCACCGCCTTCACCACGGCCGGGTGGCAGTGCCCCAGGTTGTTCACGGCCCAGCCCGCCGTGAAGTCCAGGTATTCCTTCCCGTTGACATCCCACACTCGTGTCCCTTGCCCTCGCACCAGCACCACCGGTTGCCGGCGGGCGCAGAACATGTAGTATTGCTTCTCCACGGCTATCCAGTCGGTCATGCCTCTCCTCTCCGTTGCGTTTTAGCCGATAACGGTGCCCAGGGGTTTCCCCTGCACGATGTCCAGCAAGGTATGGGGACGGCGTCCGTCGGCGATAACGGTCTTACGGGTGGTGGCCAGGGCGTCCAGGCACGCCTCTATCTTGGGTATCATCCCTCCGCCGGCCACCCCGCTCTCCACCAGGGCACGGGCCTGCTGGGGTAGAAGGCGGGGGAGCAGACGCTTGGCTCCGTCCAGCACCCCTTCCACATCGGTGAGGAAGACCAGCAGACGGGCGTGTAAGGCCCGGGCCAGGGCGCCGGCGGCGGTGTCTCCGTTGATGTTCAGAAGGCTGCCCTGGCATGCCCCCCCTTCGCCGATAGCGATGCCCACCGGGGCGACCACAGGCAGGTAGCCGTGAGACAAGGCGGTATGGATAGGCGTGGGGTCTACAGCCACCACTTTCCCCACCAGGCCTAGTTCCGGGTCGGCCTGCTGGGCCTGGAGGAGGAGCCCATCGGCCCCGCTGAGGCCCATGGCCTTCACCCCTTTGGCCTGCAAGGTAGCCACCAGGTGTTTGTTCACCAGGCCGGCCAGCACAGCCACCACTACCTCCAGAGTAGGGGGATCGGTAACCCGCAGGCCCCGCACAAAGCGGGGCATGGAGCCAGAGCGTTGCATCCACTGGGAGATAACCGCCCCACCCCCGTGCACCACCACAAGGGGAATCCCCTCCCGATGCAGGGTGGCGATGTCCTCCAGGGAGGTGTCGGTGGTGGCCAGGGCTGCCCCGCCGATTTTCACCACCAGAGGGCGAGGCGTTGCCGGGACGCTCACGGTTGGTCTCCCGCCAGGTCCAACTCCATGGCGATGATATCCTTCCACTGGCCGTCCAGCAGGCCGTGGTGGCGATAGATGCCCACGGCGCGGAAACCTGCTTTACGGTAGAGGGCCAGCGCCCGGGCGTTAGAGGGGAAGGCATAGAGGACGACCTTGTGCACCCCTACCTCCGCCCCTCGTTTCAAAAGGGCGTCCAGCAATCGGGCACCCACGCCACGCCCTCGCCACTCCCGGCGCACATAGATGGACAGTTCCTTGACCCCATCGTAGCACCGCCGGGGCTTGTAGCAGGAGAGGGATGCCCACCCCACGATGAGGCCGTCGGCCTCGGCCACCAGCACCGGCTCCTGGGGGCCGTGGGCGCGGAACCACTCCAGCCGCTCCTCAACAGAGTGAGGTTCTCCCTCCAGGGTGGCGATGCGGTCTTCAATCCCCTGGTTGTAAATCTCGGTAATGGCGGGAACATCCCCCTCCCGGGCGGGGCGAACGGCGATGTTCAGAGGTTTTGACGACAGGGCTACAGCCTGGTTTGTGGACACGGCGATGCCTCCTTAGCGCAAGGGATGGGTGGGCGAGGGGGCAAGGCATCGCCAGCGTCGGCGGAAGGAGCAGGGGGGTCTCCCATGCCACATGGTCCCACCGCCTCTAGGTGCTGTAAGCGCTATTGAGGGTAACATAGGCCTCGCTGAGGTCCGAGCCCCAGGCGGTGGCCCGGGCGGTGCCCAGCCCCAGGCGCACCCGGAAGCGCACCTCACGGGCCTTCATGCTGTTCACCAGAGCGTTCTTGAAGTAGGGGATGGGCACACCCCCCTCCATCACACAGATGTCGTTGATGTAAAGGGCGACCCTGCTCTCGTCTATCGGGGTGCCGCTCTTGCCGATGGCCATCATCACCCGACCCCAGTTGGGGTCGCCCCCATACACTGCTGTCTTTACCAGGTTGGAGGAGACGATGGCCCGTGCCGCCCGGCGGGCGTCCTGAAGGGTAGGTGCCTCTTCTACCGTTGCCTCAATGAGTTTGGTGGCCCCTTCGGCGTAGCGCACAATGTCTTTGGCCAGGGAGACGCACGCCTGGGTGAGGGCCTGCTGGAAGAGGTCGGCCTCGGGGGTGTGGGGCTGAAGAAGGGGGGCGCCCGATGCCCTGTTGGCCAGCAGGAGCACCGTGTCGTTGGTGCTCTGGTCGTTGTCCACATCAATCATGTTGAAGGAGGCGTCCACCGCCTCTTTGAGCATGGTGCGCAGAAGAGGGGGGTCTATAGCGGCGTCGGTAGTCAGGAAGGCCAGCATGGTGGCCATGTTCGGGTGGATCATCCCGGCACCCTTGGCGCACCCGCCGATATGCACCTGCCGTCCGCCGATGGAGAGGGCCAGGGCAATTTCTTTTGGACGGGTGTCGGTGGTGAGGATGGCACGGGCGAAGGCGTGTCCCCCCTCCCGGGAGAGGGTGATTTTGGGGAGGGCCTCCCGAATAAGCCCCATGGGCAGTTCCACCCCTATCACGCCCGTGGAGCAGATGAGCACCTCCTCCTGGGGAACACCCAGTTTGCGGGCGGTGAGGGCAATGGTCTCCAGGGCGTCTTTAATGCTCTGCTCGCCAACACAGCAGTTGGCGCACCCGCTGTTCACCACCACCGCACGGGCGGTTCCCCGCGCGATCTGGCGCTGGGTTACTTTCACCGAGCCGGCCAGCACCTTGTTGGTGGAGAAGGTGCCCGCAGCGCTTGCGGGGTGCTCCGAGTAAAGGATGCCCAGGTCTAACTTGTCCTCCCCGTAGGTCTTGATGCCGGCGTAGATAGCCCCCGCCAGAAAGCCCTGGGGGGTAGTAACGCTCCCATCGGGGATGACCTCAATGTCCGGGGCCATTCTCCACTCCTTCGCTGTTGGCGCTTAGGGATGCAGGCGTCTCGGCTGAATGCAGTATAGCATCCGGCTGTGCCCAAGGGTGCAGGAGGCCATCCTCCTGGAGGGCGAGGCGCAGGGCGGTAAGGGCGACCTCTATCTGCTCCCGGTCAGGCGTGCGGGTGGTCAGGGCTTGCAGGGCCAGGCTGGGGGCCAGGAGCCATCGCACCATCGGCAGGTGGGCCTTCTGCCCGCCCCACCGAATCACCTCATAGGAGACGCTGGCGATAAGGGGCACCAGGGCGAGGCGTGCCAGGGCGCCCTGCCAGAGGGGCAAGTCCCTCAGGAAGGCGAAGGCCAGGATGCTTATCATCCCCACCACCAGCAAGAAGGCGGTGCCACACCGGGGATGGGCAGTGGGGAAAGGAACCACCTCGGCCGGGGTAAGGGGGCGGCCGTGCTCGTAGGCGTGGATCGCCATATGCTCTGCCCCGTGGTAGGCGAACACCCGCTGAATCTCCCGCGCACGCCCGATAAGCCACAGGTAGCCCAGGAACAGCCCCAGGCGCACCATCCCCTCTATAAGGTTGGCCAGGAGCACCGGCAGGCCCACCCGCAACAGGGCCTTCCCTCCGGCCAGGGGCAGGAGCAGAAAGATGCCCACCGCCAAAGCGAGGGCAACCAGCACCGAGCCCCACGCCATGCGGGAAGAGGGGTTGTGCTCTTCCCCACCGGCCACCTGGGCAGAGTAGGTAAGGGCACGCATGCCCAGGGCAAGGGTCTCCGCAAGGATGATAAGGCCCCGCACCAGGGGAACTCTCCGCCAGGCGCCCTGGAAGAAAAGGGGAAGAGACCACAACTGGGTGGCCAGGGTGCCGTCGGGGCGGCGCACCGCCAGGGCCACCGCCCGCTGGCCCCGAATCATCACCCCTTCTATGAGGGCCTGTCCACCGTAGGCGAAGGGTTGGGGCATGGGCCTCCCAAAAGGGCACGGGGGTGAGAGGTCTCACCCCCGTGGCCGGGTGCCGACGCCCTACTGCAGTTTGAACTTGCGCTTCAGGCGTTCCACCCGGCCCTCCACATCTACGATGCGCTGTTCACCCGTAAAGAAGGGGTGACACTTGTAGCACACCTCAACCCGCAGTTCGGGTTTGGTGGAGCCGGTCGTGAAGGTGTTGCCACAGATGCAGATCACCCGTGCCTGGGGATACCACGGGGGGTGGATTTTCGCCTTCATGTTAGCCTTCCAGAGGGTAGACGCTTACCCGTTTCTTGGTAGGTGAAACGAACTCAAAGGCCACCCGGCCGTTGGCCACGGCGTAGAGGGTGAAGTCTTTCCCCATACGCACATTGACGCCCGGGAGGAGGCGTGTGCCCCTCTGGCGCACCAGCACTGCCCCAGCACGCACCACCTGGCCGGCGTATTCCTTCACACCCAGACGCTTGCCGTGGCTGTCTCTGCCGTTGCGGGATGCTCCGCCCGTCTTCTTATGCGCCATGGGTCTTCACCTCCCCGTTGCGTCTGTTTCCGCCTGGGGAGGAGCGTCCGAGGGGGACACCTCTCCCACCAGGATATCCTTGATGAGCAGGCGGGTATACCACTGGCGATGCCCGCTCTTCCGGCGGTAGCGCTTCTTAGGCTTGTATTTGAAGACGATGATTTTCGGCCCGCGGAATACCTCTCGCACCTCTGCCCGCACCCTGGCCCCGTCCAGGGAGGGCTGGCCGATGAGGACTTGCCCATCCCGCTCCACCAGGAGCACATCCGTTAGGTCTATTTCAGAGCCGGGTTGGGCGTCCAGCCGTTCCACATCAATGGTGTCGCCGGGGCTCACCTTATACTGCTTTCCCCCGGCACGGATGATAGCGTAGAGGGCCACGGCTATCCTTCCCTTTGGTTTTCGCGCTTTCATTATAGCACACCTGGTGGGTGTCAACATCCAGGGGGGTCTTGACGCACTGACGCATAACCCCGAGGGGGTGCCTCGGCAGAACCTTTGACCCCTGCGACCTCCCGGGCCGGGGAAGGCCAGCCCCAAGTTGCCCTTGCTACAATACCCCTGACGGACGGGCGACGGTGAAGCACACAATGCAAGGGGCGTGGCCCCGTGCGAGGTGGATGGGGGTGCTGGGCGTGCTCCTGGCGCTGGCCCTGGCCCTGCGCCTCTTTGGGCTGAACTGGGACGGGGGAAACCTCTTCCATCCCGATGAGCGGGCCATCTTGTGGTGTGTCAACGACTTGGGGCGGGCGCCATCCTATTACACCGAACGGCGCTTCTGCGGGCGGGCCGAAGCCCCCTGGAACCCCGCCTGGTTCCCTTACGGGAGCCTCCCCCTCTACCTTCTAAAGGTCGTCCAGAAGGCGGTGGCCTCCTGGAAGGACCTGGGGATGGCCGACCTGCGCATCCCCGGACGCATCCTCACCGCCCTGGCGGATACGGTAATTGTGCTGGGGGTCTTCCTGCTAGGGAAGAGCCTTTTTGGGATGCGGGAGGGCGTGCTGGGGGCCTTCCTGGCCACCTTTGCGGTTCTCCATATCCAGTTGGCCCACTTCTTTACGGCGGACACCTTCCTGGCCCTGTTTAGCCTTCTGGCGGTGCTGGCTACCTTCCCTGTGGCCCGACGGGGGAGCCTCTTGTGGGCGGGGGCCAGCGGAGCACTGGCGGGATTTGCCCTGGCCTCTAAGTTCTCCGCTGCGCCCCTGTTTCTGCCTCTGGCGCTAGCCCCTTTTCTCTACCTCCTCGGTGGAGACGGGGACGCTATCCGCTGGACACCCCCCAGTGGATGGCGGTGGGCTCGTGGGGGCCTGGCTCTGGCCGTCGCCTTCGCGTGCGCCCTGGGCGCCACCTTCCTGGCGGAGCCTTACGCCTTCCTGGACTGGCCCAAGTTCCTGGCCGATGTTCGGGAGCAGAGCGAGATGGCCCGCCGCCTGCGGGACTATCCCTACACCCTTCAATATGTCGGCACGCCGGCCTATCTATACCACCTGGACCAACTGGCCCGCTGGGGGTTGGGGTGGCCGGTGGGGGCGGTGGCGTGGGTGGGGCTGGTGGTGTCGCCGTGGTGGGCGTGGCGCTCCCGTCGCCGGGCGGAGGTGCTGGCGTTGGCGTGGGTTCTCCCCTATTTCCTCGTCGTGGGGGGACTGCAGGTGAAATACCTGCGCTACCTTTTGCCCATCGTCCCTTTCCTGCTGGTCTACGGCGCCCGCCTGCTGACGGCGCTGCTAGACGGAGCCGGGGGAATACCGCAGGCACGGTGGACACGGGTGGTTACCCTGCTGGCGCGGGCGGTGGTGGGAGGAGTGCTTGGATGGGCGATGCTCTATGGCATAGCCTACGCCAGTATGTATCGGGCGCCCCATCCTGCTGAACGAGCGTCCCAATGGCTCGTAGAGCATGCCCGCCCCGGTGCGCGTATCCTGAGGGAGCATTGGGAGGAGGGCCTGCCCAACCTCTGGGCTTTCAAAGTGGAGGAACTCCCCCTCTACAACCCCGACACTTTTGAGAAAGCCGATTACCTGGCCCGCCGCCTGGCGGACGCCGATTACTTGGTCTTCTACAGCCAGCGTCTGTATGGGACTATCCCCCGCCTGCCGGGGCGTTACCCCCTCTCCGGCCACTACTATCGTCTGCTCTTCTCGGGGCAATTGGGGTATCGGCTGGTGTATTGGCAGGGGCGCTGGCCCGGCTTGCCCGGCATCGCCCTGATGGACGATACCTTTGGTCGTCCGGGACTACCCATGCCCGAGCAGTTGCGCTCCTGGAAGCCTGCTCCCCTTACCCTGCGTCTGGGGTTCGCCGACGAGTCCTTTACCGTGTATGACCATCCCCTGGTGCTGGTGTTCCAGCGGGTGGAGGTGGTCTCCGCTGATGCTCTGCGAGAGCGTTTGCTGGAGGGAATGACCCTGACGCCCGCCAGGCGTGGCGTGCGCCCTATGCCTCTCCTCTCCCCCGGGGAATGGGCCGACCAGCAGGAAGGAGGCACCTGGGTGCGGGTCTTCCCCCCGGGCGACCCCCTGGGACGCTATCCCCTGGTGGGCTGGCTGGTGGGTCTCTACCTGGTGTCCTCAGCGGGGGTGCTATGGGGGTTCTGGGCCTTCCGCTCCCTGCCCGATAGGGGCTGGTTGATCGGGCGCACCCTGGGCTTGCTGGGGACGGCCTACCTGGCGTGGCTTTTCGCCAGCACGAAGCTGCTTCCCTTTGGGCGGGGAAGCGTGGCCCTCTTTGTAGGGGCGCTGGTGGTAGGAGGGAGCATCCTGGCGTGGCGAGGGCGAAGGGAATGGGGTGGGTTTCTGCGAGAGCGGTGGCGACTGCTGGCACTGGAGGAGGCCCTTTTCCTGGGGGCCTTTGGGGCTTTTGTGCTTCTGCGCATGGCCAACCCCGACCTGTGGCACCCCTACCGTGGCGGGGAAAAGCCCATGGACCTGGCTTACATGAACGCGGTGGTCAAGTCCACTTGGTTCCCGCCCTACGACCCGTGGTTTGCGGGCGGGTCTATGAACTACTACTACTTTGGTCAGGCTTTGGTGGCCACCCTGGTGCGTCTGACGGCCATCCCGACGCCTATCTCCTATAACCTGGCGGTGTCCACTTTCTACGCCCTGGCGGTGGGGAACGCCTTCAGCGTCGCCTATGCCCTGGGCGGAGGCCGGGGGGGGCTGGAGAGGAGGGGGCTGGCGGTGGGTTGCGCCGGGGCGGTCTTCGCCTTTCTGGTGGGCAACCTGGACGGGGCGGTGCAACTCCTCCAGGGAGCGTGGGCATCCCTGCACGGGCGCCCCTTCCCCACCTTTGATTTTTGGCGCCCCACCCGACTGATGCCTCCCGACCCTCCGGGCTTTGAAATCACCGAGTTCCCTTTCTTCACCTTCCTTTTTGCAGACCTGCACGCCCATCTGCTGGCCATACCTTTGGCCCTGATGGTGATAGGCTGTGCCCTCTGCCTGGTGCAGGAGGCGTTTCGGGGGAATAGGCTTCCTTCCCCCGCTTTGATAACGGCAACCGCTCTGGGTGTGGGGGCGCTCTACCCCACCAACTCGTGGGACTTCCCCACCTTCGGCGTCCTGGTGGTGGCGGCGGGTGCCTTGGCGGGTTGCCTGGGGGAGAGCGTCCGGGGGGGCGGTAGACCGAACCGCATTCCCGGCAATGGGGTGGATGCGTGTGTGCATCCCTGCAGGGCACGGGTAGGGAGAGCCACTCTTGCACTCCCTTGGTCGGGGTGGGCGTCCGCGTGGACAGGGGGGATGGTGGGTCTGGGGCTGGTGGTGGGGGGCATCCTGCTTTTCCTGCCCTTCCATATGCGCTTTTCCGCGCCCGTATCGGGGGTTGAGCCTACCGTTGCCAAGACTATGCTGACTCATTACCTGGCTATTCACGGTCTCTTCCTCTTCCCGCTGGCTACCTGGCTGGTGTGGGAAGGGTTTGCGGTTGTGTGGAGAACGCTCCTGGGTAGTCGGGGGGTGGGGTGGATGCTGGCAGTGGGGACGCTGACAGGTGTGCTTCTGGGCCTGGTGGCCAAGGGGTATGCGACGGTTGCCCTGCTGGTGGGGCTGGGGATACTGGGAGCAGGGGCAGGGTGGCGGGCGTGGGAACGGAGGGACGGGAAGGCCCTTTTCGCCCTGCTGCTGGCGGGAGTGGCCTTCGCCATCGGCATCGGGGTGGATTTCCTGCGTCTGCGGGGCGATATTGACCGGATGAACACGGTGTTCAAGTTCTACATCCACGGATGGGTGTTGCTGGCGCTGGCCTCGGCGTTCGCCCTGGGGCAGGTGTTCTCTCGGTTGAGGGGAGACGCCGTCCACCGAGCGCCGGCGCACCTGATGCCCACTCTGGCGGGGTGCCCTCCCGAGGCGGGTGCCGAGGGGTTCGTGGGCACGGGCAAACGGGGTATGCCCTGGTGGGGTATGGCGTGGACAGGAGGCTTCCTCCTCCTGCTGGCAGGCGCTCTGGTCTATCCCGTGCTGGGCACCCGTGCGCGCTTGTCCGACCGCTTCCGCATTCTCCCCCTGACACTGGACGGCACCGCCTTTATGGAGCAGGCGGTTTACCAGGACGACCGTGGGCAAACCGCTCTGCGGTGGGACAAGGAGGCCATTCGCTGGCTGTGGGAGCACGTGCAAGGCTCGCCTGTTATCGCCGAGGCCAACACCCCCCTCTACCGCTGGGGTGGGCGGGTGTCGGTTTATACCGGCCTGCCCTCGGTGGTGGGGTGGTCGTGGCACCAGATGCAACAGCGGTGTGGTGTGCCCGACTGCCCACCGGTGGAGGAGCGCCTGGCGGACCTCCAGCGCCTCTTTTCCACCGTTGACGTAAATATCGCCCGAGACATCCTGGCCAAGTATGGGGTGCGGTATGTGTATGTGGGGGAGACGGAACTCCTCTATTACCCGCAGGAGGGCATAGAGAAGTTTGCCCGGATGGAACGGCGTGGCCTGCTGGAGGTGGTTTACCATAACGAGAAAGTTACCATCTACCGGGTGTCCTGGGGGCCAT
>BEHZ01000038.1 GCA_002923335.1 bacterium HR23
GCGCAAGAGCGTTATCCGCTTCAAGGTGCCCCGGGAACCGGGGGAGGAGATCGCCGTCCACGACCTTATTCGGGGCGAGGTGCGGTGGCAGACCGCCCTGCTGGACGACTTCGTCTGCTTGAAGAGCGACGGCTTCCCCACCTATCACCTGGCGGTGGTAGTGGATGACCACGCCATGCGCATCACCCACGTGTTGCGGGCCGAGGAGTGGCTTCCCAGCACGCCCCGCCATCTGCTCCTTTACCGTGCCCTAGGGTGGAAGCCACCCCTCTTCGCCCACATCCCCATGATCCTGGGCCCCGACCGCTCCAAACTCTCCAAACGCCACGGGGCCACCTCTATCCGGGAATACAACCGCATGGGCTACCTGCCCGAGGCAATGGTAAACTTCCTAGCCCTCCTGGGCTGGTCCCTGGATGAGTCCACGGAGATCATCGGCCGAGAAGACCTTATCCGCCACTTCTCCCTGGAGCGGGTGACCAAGGCGGGCGCCATCTTCAACCTGGAAAAACTCACCTGGATGAACGGCGTTTACATCCGCCGTCTCCCCCCCGAGGAGTTGGCCCAGCGCCTCCTGCCCTTCCTGGAGCGCCCCCAGGCGGAAGGGGGGCTTCCCGACAGCATCCCCCGCCCCCTGGACAGGGGGTATCTGCATCGCCTCGTCCCCCTGGTGCAGGAGCGCCTGCGCACCCTGTCCGACGGCCCCACCCTTACCGACTTCTTCTTCCTGGAGGAGTTGGACTACGACCCCGCCCTGCTGGTGCCGACCGGCCTGGATACCCCCACCACCGTGCGTATCCTGCGGGGGGCGCTGGATGCCCTGCGCTCCCTGGCGGTGTGGGACGCCCCCGCTCTGGAGGCAACCCTGCGGCCCCTGTGTGACGCCCTGGGGCTAAAGACGGGACAGGTGTTCGGCGTGGTGCGCGTCGCCACTACCGGGCGCACCGCTGCACCCCCCCTCTTTCAGACCATGGAGGCGCTGGGCAGAGAGCGGTGTCTGCGCCGTCTGGAGCGGGCACTGGAGCGCCTGCAGGCGTCTCCCATGTGAACAGGCCTCTAAAGGTCGGGTGCCCTCAGTTGCACCTTGGCTCGCTCCTCCTGCAAGAGCACCACGGCGTCCGAGTTGAGCCGTCCCCACCCCCGGTTGTGGGCCTCCAGGTATTTCTGCTCCACCAAGGCCAGCAGTTCCACGGGGATATCCAGTTCCCGCGCCAGTTCCAGGCCCAGGCGCACATCTTTCAGGGCCAGGTCTACAGCGAAGCCGGGCTGGAAGTTGCCCTTGAATAACTGGTTGCGGAGTCCCCGGCGCAGGCGGTTGTTATCCCCCGAACTGCGGGTAACCGCTTCGTAAAGGGTGCGGGTGGGCACCCCTGCCTTCACCCCAATGGTGAAGGCCTCCCCCATCAGCACATTGAGAGAAAGGGAGATCAGGTTGTTCACAATCTTGGCGATGCACCCGGCCCCGCTGGGGCCACAGTAAAAGACCTTGGTGCCAATGGCGTCCAGCAGGGGTTTGACCCGCTGGAACACCTCCTCATCGCCCCCCACCAGCACCGCCAGGTCCCGGGTTTGTGCCCCTGTAACCCCCCCGCTCACAGGGGCGTCCAGCATAGCGAACCCCTTGGCCCGGAAGGCGGCTGCCACCCTGCGGGCGCAGGAGGGGGAGTTGGTGGAAAGGTCTACATACACCGCCCCCGGTTGCATCCCCTCCAGGATGCCCCCCGGCCCGAGGGCCACCTCCTCCACCTCCTTTGGACCGGGGAGGGAGGTAAAGACCACTTGGCTGGCATGGGCAACCGCCCTGGGGTTGCTGGCCCAGCGGGCGCCCAGGGCGATAAGGGGTTGGCCCGCCTCCTCCCGAATGTCGTAGACCACCATCTCGTGCCCCGCCTTCAGCACATTGGTGGCCATAGGCCGCCCCATGTTCCCTAGACCAATGAAGCCGACACGCATATGCACCCCCTCAACTGGGCTTCGCCTCGCCTCCAAAGAGCGCCGGGCCTGTTGAACAGCCCACGCAACCGTGAAGGGTGTCCCCTTGAAGGGCCCGAAGGCGCTTGGCCCTTGTATCTGCAGGATAGGGCTTCCGCCCCAGAAAGGCAACCCATTGCACCCCTGGGCAAGAGGGGCTATTATCCCTGCGGAAGGAGGTGGCCATGACACAGTTCGTCCGCACCGAGGTGCGCAACGGCGTCTTCCTGGTAACCCTCTCCGACCCCCGCACCCGCAACGCCATGGGGCCGGAGATGACCCAGCAACTCTACGACACCCTGGACACCTTCGAGGCCAACCCCGACCTGCGGGTGCTGGTGCTCACGGGAGAGGACCCCGCCTTCTGCTCTGGGGCGAATGTGCGGGGCTTCCAGCAAGCCATTGAGCAACGCCAGCAGGAGACCGCCCCACCCCCACCTCCCTCGCCCTGGGAACTGATGGAACGGCGCTACTCCTTACGGGCACGCCGGAGGGAGACGGGAGGCGAGAGCGCCCGCTTCCTCCCCTTGCGCATCTGGGACCTGCCTAAGCCCTCCATTGCAGCCGTCAACGGCTTCGCCTACGGCGTGGGAGCGGGCCTGGCCCTCTCCTGCGACATCCGCATCGCCTCGGAGCGGGCCGAGTTCGCCGAGGCCTTCATCCGCGTGGGCCTTATCCCCGCCGATGGCTCTTGCTGGCAACTCCCCCGCCTCATCGGGCTCAGCAACACCCTCCTCATGCAGTATACCGGCGACCCTGTGAAAGCCGAGGAGGCCCTGCGCTGGGGCCTGGTGAGCAAAGTGGTGCCCCACGAGCGCCTGCTGGAGGAAGCCATGGCCCTGGCCGAGCGCCTGGCCCGTGGCCCCACTTTTTCCATGGGCCTTATCAAATACCTGGTGCATCAGGGGCTGACCACCGATTTCCGCACCCACCTGGAATGGGCAGGGGTCGCCCAGGACCTGGCACGGGAGACGGAGGACCATAAAGAGGGGGTGCGGGCCTTCCTGGAGAAGCGCCGGCCCGTCTTCAAGGGGCGCTAAGGGAGCGTCGGAAAGGGGCCACACGCACAAAGAATATCGCTTTCCTTCCTCCTCCCGCCCACGGCGACGCCCCTTCTGGCACCGATGGAGAAAAAAGGCGGGGGTCTTGGGAATGTGGCTTGGGGTAGCATGTGCGGCGGTGCTCATCGCCTGGCTGATGAGCCGATGCCTGCCGTCTCCCCCGGAATAGCCCCATAGCCCCCTTCTACCCACCTGCGACGCCGGGGAAACGGCGTAGCATCGCCTCCACCTCCTCCCGGGTGGGCATGGCCTCCTGGGCGCCAGGTTTGGTAACCGCCACCGCCCCCGCAGCATTGGCGAAGCGGACGGCGTCCCGCAACCCCATCCCCTCGGCCAGGGCGACGGTCAGGGCTCCGCAAAAGGCGTCCCCCGCCCCCACTGTGTCCACCGCCTGAACGGGGAAGGCCGGGAGGTGTCCCTCCGCCTCGGCGGTTTTGAAGAAGGCCCCCCGCTCCCCCAGGGTAATAACGACCCCCTGGCACCCCCGTGCCAGCAACGCCTCGCTTGCCCGACGAGCGCCCTCCCGGTCCCGCACAGGGTGGCCTACCAGGGCCTCGGCCTCCGTTTCGTTGGGGACGATGTAGTGGGCGAAGGGGTAGAGAGCGGGAGGGAAGGGCTTGGCCGGAGCAGGGTTGAACACCACCAGAACGCCCAGGTCTCGGGCAGCGCGGGCCACCTCCAGCAGGAGCAGGGGCGACACCTCCAGACAGAAGAGGACCGCATCGGCATGGCGCAGGAGACGCTGGGCCTTCTTCGCCTCCTCCGGCCCACACCGCCCGTTGGCGCCCACCACCTGGACGATGCGGTTCTGGCCCGAGGCGTCCACTTCTATAAAGGCGACACCCGAGGGGGCCAGGTCGTCCTGCCCTACCCCTTCCAGGGAGACACCGGCGGCCGTGAGGCTGGCCAGCAGGTCCTGGCCAAAGGTATCGTTCCCCACTCGCCCGACCAGGCTACTGCGGGCCCCCAGGCGGGCACAAGCGACGGCCTGGTTGGCCCCTTTCCCCCCAGGGGTGATAAAGAAGCGCTCCCCCACTACCGTCTCCCCAGGGTTGGGGAAGCGCGGGGTTACCACCACCAGGTCCATATTGATCCCACCCACCACCAGGATATGGGGCGCCGGCATAGGCCCACCTCCTCGGAACGCCTCTCCATTGTGGCGCAGGACAAGGCCGAGGGCAAGGGCGGGGGCTTGCGCCCGTATCCCCCCGTCTGCTATCCTGCCGGCGAGGGGAGGGCACCCATGCGCATCGTCTCCCTTTTGCCCAGCGCCACTGAAATCGCCTTCGCCCTCGGCTTAGGCGAGCAGGTGGTGGCGGTAAGCCATGAGTGCGACTACCCCCCAGAGGTGCGGGGCAAACCGTGTGCCGTTCACTGCGTCTTTGACCCCTCCTCCATGACCCCCGCCCAGATAGATGGCACCGTCCGCTCCCTGTTGGAGCAGGGCAAGCCTATCTACCGCCTGGACAGGGCAGTGCTGGAGGCGGTGCGCCCCGACCTGGTTCTCACCCAGGCGCTATGTGAGGTGTGCGCCGTGCCCCAGCGGGCAGTCCTCCAGGAGATTCAGAGCCTTCAGCCCCCTCCCCGTCTCCTCTCCCTTGACCCCCACTCTTTAGAGGGGGTTCTGCAGGACATTCTCTCCGTAGGGGAAGCCACCGGGACCCTCCCCACCGCCCAAAGGGTAGAGAGGGTCTGCGTCAGCGGATTGAACGGGTAGCGCAGGGCACCCGACGCCTTCGCCACCGCCCTCGGGTGGTGTGCCTTGAGTGGCTGGACCCTCTCATTGTGGCGGGCCACTGGGTGCCAGAGATGGTCGCCCTGGCCGGCGGAGAGGACGTCCTGGGACGGCCCAGCCTGCCCTCTTTTACCGTCTCCTGGGCACAGGTGGTAGATGCCCAGCCCCAAGTGCTGGTGCTGATGCCCTGCGGATATACGGCGGAGCAGACCCTCCAGCAGGTCGGCCTGCTGGCCCGCCTGCCCGGCTGGGACAGGCTCCCGGCGGTGCGTCAGGGCAAGGTCTTCGCCACCAACGCCCACGCCTACTACAGCCGTCCCGGCCCGCGGCTGGTAGAGGGCTTGGAGATGCTGGCCGAGATGCTTCACCCGGAGCGCTTCAGGGGATATCTGGGGCCAGGGCGGGCTTTCTCCGTGCCCGCCTACGCCCTGGCAGGCGCCCACTCCTAGCCCCCTTCCCCCACCGGCACGGCTGCCGAGGAGCAGGGCCGGAGAGCGTGTCACCCTTTACCTCACCCCCTGGGGCGTGCTATCCTGCCTCTGGAATGGCCAAAGTCAACAAGACGGAACGGCAGTTAGCCCGTAAGCGAGAGGAGGAGATTCAGAACATCCTCTTCGCCCTCCTGCGTGCCCAGCACGACCCCTCCCGCCCTGATGTGCAGGAGCACGGCCTGGACGAGCGCGACCTGGCCTTTGAAGCGGACCTCATCATCCCTGCCGAGATGGAAATGGCGGTCTACGCCACCCAGAAACGGGGGCATATCCTTTCCCTGTTGCGGACCATGAAGAGCCGGGGGCTAGTGGAATACACCCCCACGCCTCCGACCGGTGTCTATCGGGTGCGCCTCACCCCCCAGGGAAAGGAAGTGGCCCTGCATATCCTTCGCCCCTGGTGGGCACGCCTGCGGGACGCCTTCCGCCGTCGGCGTTTCTTCCACCTCTAGGAGGACCGGATGCAAGCCCCCTCCGCCCTCGCCCACGCCCTCCGCCGTATCGTGGGGGAGAAATATGTGCTGACGACGCCCGAAGCCCTCCTGGTCTACGCATACGACGGCTCGGTAGACCGCTCCCTCCCGGGCCTGGTGGTGCTCCCCGGCTCGGCCGAGGAGACGGTGCAGGTGGTGCGCACCGTGCGTGAGGCCGGCTGGCCCTTGGTGCCCCGAGGGGCGGGGACGGGCCTCTCAGGGGGAGCGGTGCCTCTCCAGGGAGCGGTGGTGCTCTCCCTGGCACGCCTCAACCGCATCCTGGAGATAGACCCGGACAACATGCGGGCCGTGGTGGAGCCGGGCGTGGCCAACCTGGATATCAGCAAAGCGGTTCAGCCCTACGGCCTCTACTATGCCCCCGACCCCTCCAGCCAGAAGGCGTGCACCATAGGGGGCAACATAGCGGAAAACGCCGGCGGGCCCCACTGCCTCGCCTACGGCGTGACCACCAACCATGTCCTCGGCCTGGAGGTGGTGCTGGCAAACGGCTCACGAGTATGGCTGGGAGGGAAACTCCAGGAGGAAGGAGGCTACGACCTGCGGGGCATCGTCATCGGCTCCGAAGGGATGCTGGCAGTAGTAACCAAAATCGTGGTGCGCCTTCTGCCCCTCCCTGAGGCGGTGAAGACCCTGCTGGCGGTCTTCCGAGAGATAGACCAGGCCAGTTCTGCCGTCTCCGCCATTATCGCCAGCGGGATGGTGCCCTCTGCCCTGGAGATGCTGGACCGCCTCACCATTGAGGCGGTGGAGCCGGCCGTGCACGCCGGCTACCCCAAAGAGGCAGGAGCGGTGCTCCTAGTGGAGGTGGACGGCCTACGGGAGGCGGTAGAGGTTCAGGGGGCTCAGGTGGAGGCCATCTGCCGGGAGATGGGAGCGGTAGAGGTGCGCTCGGCCGAGAACCCCCAGGAGCGGGAGCGCCTCTGGGCGGGACGCAAGGGCGCCCTGGGCGCTTTAGGACGCTTGGCCCCCAACTACCTCCTCTTGGACGGCGTGGTGCCCCGCACCCGTATCGTGGAGGCCCTGCGCCGTATCCGTGCCATCTCCGAATACTATCGCCTCCCCATCGCCAATGTCTTCCACGCCGGCGATGGCAATCTCCACCCCTGCATCCTGTTTGATGAGCGGGACGCCGACCAACTCCGCCGAGCCAAAGAGGCCGGCGGGGCCATCCTGAAGATGTGCGTGGAACTGGGAGGCGCCTTATCAGGGGAGCACGGCGTCGGCCTGGAGAAGCAGGAATATATGCCCCTCTACTTCACACCCGAGGACCTGCAGGCCATGGCCAAACTCCCCCAGGCCTTCGGCTCCGCCGACTTCCTGAACCCGGGGAAGGTCTTCCCCCAAGGGAAGGTTCCCACCGCCTTTCGCCCCACCACCCGCCTTCCCGCTGATGCGATTATTTAGGCTCTGCGTCCCCAGCCAAGGCCAGCGGGTGGACGAATCTTATCAGCATCGTTATAATTAGCCTGCACTCGACCCTCCTTGAGGAGATTGCTTTGTCTTTTGCTCCTTCCCACACCCTGGGCCTGGACCCGGCCCTTCTGCTCCCCCCGGAGCGCCGAGGCGCTTACGCCGTGGACGGTCTCCTGCCCTCCCTGGTGGTCCGTCCCCGCAGCGTGGAGGAGGTGAGCACGGTGCTGGCCGCTGCCTTCCAGGAGGGGGCGTCCCTAGTGCCGTGGGGCGGGGGCACACGCATGGCCCTGGGAGCGGTTCCCCGCTCTTACCATCTCGCCCTGGATATGACCGCCATCGCCGAGCCGTTGGAGCACTCCCCTGCTAACCTGACGGTGCGGGTGGGAGCGGGGATAACCCTGGAGCACCTGCAGAAAACTCTGCGGGCACACGGGCAGTTCCTCCCGATAGACCCCCCTCTCCCCACCCGAGCCACCATAGGGGGCATTATGGCCTCGTCGGCCTATGGCCCCCTGTGCGCCGGCTACGGCCTTCCCCGTGATATGGTTATCGGCATAGCGGTGGTGCATGCCAACGGCACCCGCACCAAGAGCGGGGGCCAGGTGGTGAAGAACGTAACGGGCTTTGAGATGCACCGCCTCTATACAGGCTCCCTGGGCACCCTGGGCGTCATCGTAGAGGTCGCCTTCAAAGTGGCCCCTCTACCCAAAGAGGAGTGCACCCTCCTCGCCCTCTTCCCTTCGGCAGAGGGGGCCTTGGGAGCGGGCCTGGCGGTGGTGCGGGCAGGTCTGTCGCCTATGGCGGTGGAGGTGCTCACCGCATCTGCCTGGCCCCTGGTTTACGCCCCAACCCTTCCCTTGCCCCCCAAGGACAAGAGGGGCTACTGGCTTCTGTTGCGCTTCGGCGGCCCTCCGCCCGCTGTCGCCCGACAGGAGCGGGACGCCCTCGCCCTTTGTCAACGCTACGGCGCCGGGGAGGACGCGGGGGAAGTAGCGCGCGGCGAGGAGGCCCGTGCCCTGTGGCGGGGCGTGGCCGATTTCGGGTGGAGAGAGCCTCAGCCCCCCCTGGGAGTGCGCATCTCCTGCCTCCCCCGGCAGGGGGTGCAGGCCCTGGCCCTGCTAGAAGAGGTGTCTTCTGTCCCGCCCCTTGTCAACCCGGCCATCGCGCTCCACGCCAGCGCGGGCGTCCTGCGGGCCTTCTGGTCGGGGGGCATCCCCCAGGATGCCATCCCTGAGGTGAGCAACGCTCTGCGGACCTTACGGGAACGGGTGCACGCCCTGGGCGGGCGCATGGTGCTGGAGCGGGCTCCCCGCCCCCTCAAGGACCTTATAGACCCCTGGGATGTGTCGGCCGAGACCCTGGGCCTTCAGCGCTCCCTTAAGGCCCAGTTTGACCCTAAGGGCGTTCTGAACCCTGGGCGTTTTGTGGGGGGTATCTGATGACCCAACCCTCTCTGCTCCAGCGTCCCACCCTGGACAAACCCTTTGCTGGCCCCGATGCCCCCGAAGAGAAGGACCTCTATACCTGCGTCCACTGTGGATTATGCCTGACTTCTTGCCCTACCTACCTGGAGACGGGTCTGGAGACCGAGTCCCCCAGGGGGCGCATTGCGCTCATGCGGGCGGTGTATGAAGGACGCCTGCCTTTGTCACCCCAGGTGGTGCGTCATTGGGACCTGTGCCTGGCGTGCAGGGCGTGCGAGGCGGCGTGCCCCTCCGCCGTTCCCTACGGACGCCTTATTGAGCGCACACGTGCCCAGGTGCGACGCCGTCTCCAGCGCCCTTTGCGCCTGCGCCTGGCGGAGGCCGTGGTTTTTGACCACCTTCTCCCCTTCCCCAGCCGACTGCGCACGGGGATGGGCCTCCTGCGTTTGTATCAGCGGATGGGCGTCCAGGGGGTGGTGCGGGCCGTGCGCCTCCTGCGCCCCTTCCCCACCCTGGCCAGTATGGACAGCCTCATGCCCCGCTTGCCCGACCATTTCTTCACCGCACGGGGGCAGGTCTATACCCCCCGGGGAACGCCCAGGGGACGGGTGGCCCTCCTCTCCGGGTGTGTGATGCCCCTGGTGCACGCCCCCACCATGCGGGCCTGCGTCCGAGTGCTCACCCATAACGGGTTTGAAGTGGTGGTGCCCCGGGAGCAGGTATGCTGCGGGGCGTTGCACATCCACGCCGGGCGCCTGGATGGGGGGCGAGCATTGGCCCGCCAGAATATCAACGCCTTCCTGGGATGCCAGCCCGATGCCATCATCGTGGCGTCGGCCGGGTGTGGCTCCGCCATGAAGGAGTATGCCCATCTTCTCAAGGACGACCCTGCCTATGCGGACAAGGCCCACGCCTTCAGCCAGATGGTGCGGGACATCCACGAGTTCCTGGTGGCACTCCCCTTTACACCGCCCCAGGCTCCCCTGAACATCACTGTTACCTACCAGGACCCCTGCCACCTGGCCCACGCCCAGCGTATCACCCAGGCCCCCCGGCGCATCCTCCAATCCATCCCCGGTGTGCGCCTGGTGGAGATGCACAACCCATCCCGCTGTTGTGGTGCTGCGGGTAGTTACCAGATCCTCCAGCGGGAGATGGCGGAGCGCCTGGGGCAAGCCAAACTGGAAGACGCCCTCTCCACGGGTGCCCAGGTCCTGGCCACTGCCAATCCGGGGTGTGCCCTGCAACTGGAGGCCGGGGCCAGGAAGCGGGGTCTCCCCCTGCGGGTAGCCTATGTGATAGACCTGCTGGACGAAGCCTACCGGCGTGAGGCTTCAGCGCCGGGGTAAAGGACTACCCCTTCCGCCCGCCGTGGGGTATCCTGGAGATGAGGACAGCCATGCCCGATAAGCCTGTGCGCCTCACGAGCCTGGCCCACTGCGCCGGCTGAGCGGCCAAGTTCAGCCCAGAGGCTCTGGGCAACTTGCTGGCCAGCCTGCCGGTGATGCGCCACCCGAACCTGCTGGTAGGCGTGGAGACCGGCGACGACGCCGCCGTCTACCGGCTGGGGGATGGTCTTGCCCTTGTGCTGACCACCGACTTCTTCCCCCCCATTGTGGATGACCCCTACTGGTATGGGGCCATCGCCGTGGCCAACTCTCTGAGCGATGTCTACGCCATGGGGGGCAAGCCCCTCATCGCCCTGAACATCCTCGCCTGGCCCATGGGGCAACTGGAGGAGGAACTGCGCCTTACCCTCCGTGGGGGCTACGCCAAAGCCCAAGAGGCCGACTGCCTCATTGTGGGCGGGCACACCATAGACGATAAGGAACCCAAATACGGGTTGGCGGTGGTGGGGCTGATAGACCCCCAGCAGGTTGTGCGCAATGTAGGGGCCAGACCGGGCGACCTCCTTGTTCTCACCAAACCCCTGGGCACGGGCGTTATCACTACCGCAGCCAAGCAAGGCCTGGCCGACCCACAGGTCCTGGAGCGGGCTACCCAGGTCATGGCCCACCTCAACAAGTCCGCCAGCGAGGCCATGGTGGAGGCGGGGGTCCACGCCTGCACCGACATCACCGGCTATGGCCTTATCGGGCACCTGTTGGGGATGGTGAAGGGAAGCGAGGTCGGAGCGCGCCTGCGCCTCTCGCAGATACCGGTGCTAGAAGGGGTGTGGGACCTGCTGGAGGAGGGGATTGCCCCGGGAGGCACCCATCGCAACCTCAACTCCGTGGGGAAACTGGTGCGCTGGGGAGAAGGCATCCCCCGCACCGCCCAACTCCTCCTATGCGACGCCCAAACCTCCGGCGGACTGCTGATGGCGGTGCCTCCCCCACACCTCCCCACCCTCCAGGAGGCCCTCCAGAAGCGCGGTGAACAGGGATGGGTGGTGGGGGAGATTACCGCCGAAGACCGCATTATGGTGGAGCGGTAGGATTAGGGTCATGGATGAAGAGCGTTTCTACCTGCCCCAGGCCCTCTTGCAGGCCATCATAGACCACGCCCGCCGAGACGACCCCCTTGAAGCGTGCGGCGCCCTGGCGGGGCAGGGCTCCCACGCCCGCCGAGTTTACCCCCTCACCAACACCATGCGCAGCCCCTACCGCTATATGACCGACCCCAAAGAACTCTACCGTGCCATCAAAGACGCCGAGAAGAGCGGGATGGAGATCATCGCCTTCTACCACTCCCATACGCACACCCCCGCCTATCCTTCCCAGACCGATGTGCGCCTGGCCACCTGGCCCGAAGCCTATTACCTCATCGTCTCCCTGCAGGACAAAGCGTCGCCCACCGTGCGGGCCTTCCGCATCCACGATGGCCGTGTGCGGGAGGTTCCCCTGGAGGTCGTCCCGTCGCCCCAGGGCTAACCTCCTACCCCCTCCTGCGTTTCCATTGATGGAACAACAGCAGGAGGTAGGAGATGCGCAAGGCCCTCTGGATAACCCTCTCGGTCATTAGTCTGTTGGCCTTGGGAGTGGGGATAGCCTTCGCCTGGCCCCGAGGCTCCGCCCAGGCCCAATCCCCCGACCAGCCCCGGGGAAAGGCTTTCCTGGGGGTGCAAGTAGCCACCATTGACGAAGGCCTCTCCCAGCGGTTGAACCTGCCCGCTGGGGATGTGGTGGTGGTGAGGGTAGTCCCCAATAGCCCTGCCCAGCAGGCCGGCCTCCAAAGGGGCGACATCCTCACCCAGGCGCAGATAGGCACGACCAGCGTCGCCCTTCAGCGTCCCAGCGACCTGAGCAACCTGCTCCGTAATGCCCAGCCGGGCCAGCTGCTCACCCTCACCCTTCAGCGGAACGGCCAGACCCAGACCATCACCGTAACCCTGGGGGAGTGGCCCCAGCCGGCATTCCATCCGTTCAAGGGCCGTGGAAAGCCCTTCTTCCACCCCTTCTGGCCCGGCGGATGGGATCGCCTGGTGCAAGGGCAGGTAGTGCTCCAGAACGGCACGGGGACGGTAACCTACGCCTTCTTCGCCGGCACCGTTACCTCCACCAGCACCAACGCCATTGTGGTTACCCCCAGGGACGGCGGTGCCCCTGTAACGGTGAACCTGACCGATGAGGTAAGGGTCGTTGGATGCCCCCGGCGCACTGGGGCCGACATCCCTACGGGTGCCCAAGTGGTGGTGGTCTCTCAAGACGGCACAGTGCGCTGGGTGATGGTGCTCGGCCCCTGCCGGCGGTATGCCACCTCCGCAGCAGAAGCGCCCAAGGCGGAACAGGCACACCCCATCCGCATTCTTCCCGTAGTGCCGGGAAGCCCCAACAAAGGAGGCCCTATCCGCATCCAGCCCGTGCCCCAGGAGCCCAAGCCTTCGCCTAAAGGCTCGGGCCTAGCGGGGACGGGCGTGTAAAACGGGCGCTCCGTTCAGGCCCAGGAGCCGAGAGGGGGGCCTTCTGCCCCCCTCTCTTTACGCCTGGCACCGCTCCGGCCTACATCATGGTGTAGCCCCCGCTCACGGAGAGGGTCTGGCCGGTGATGAAACTGGCGGCGTCGGAGGCCAGGAAGACCACCGCGTTGGCCACCTCCTCGGCCGTCCCCAATCGGCGGAGGACATAGTTGCGTTTGGCCCGTTCCATCACCTCCTCGGTGAAGATAGCCCGCTGCTGCTTCCACATACTCGCCTCCCCCACCTCCTCATCGGATTTGGGCACGGTCAGCCCGGGGCAGACCGCATTGAGGCGAATGTTGTAGCGTCCTACTTCACGGGCCAAGGCCTTCATCAGGGCGATAACCCCCGCCTTACACGCCGCATACACCGCCTCCCGGTATTCCCCCATGCGCCCCGCATCGGAACTAATGCTCACGATGGCCCCCCGCTGGCGTTGCACCATATGGGGCAGCACCGCCCGACAGCAGTTGATCACCCCCCACAGGTTGACCTTCACCTCCTTCTCCCACTCCTCCCTGGGCTTTTCCAGGAAGAGGCGGTCAACCGTCCACCCCACATTGTTGACCAACACATCAATGGCTCCATACTCCTGGAGCACCCGGCCCACCATGGCCTCCACCTGGGCGTAGTCGGTAACATCGGTCTTCACCACCAGGGCGGTGGCGCCGGTGCCCATACGGGTTACCTCCTGGGCGACCTTCCGCCCCTGCGCCTCGTCTATTTCGGCGATGGCAATGCGTGCCCCTTCACGGGCGAAAGCCAGCACGATGGCCCGCCCAATGTTGGAGCCACCACCTGTCACGATGACGCTCTTGCCTTTCAGGCCCAAGTCCATCTCCAACCTCCTGAGTGGTGTGTCGCTTGTAGTGTAGCGCACGGGGGAAGAAAAAGCATATGTTACCATACACCCGGGGAGGACCACATGCATCTGCGCTCCCTGGAATGGCGGGACGGGGCCCTGTGGGTGCTGGACCAGTCGGCCCTGCCAGCACGGGTGGTGTGGCTGGCCCTGCGCACCCCGCAAGAGGTGGCCGATGCCATCCGCACCATGAAAGTGCGGGGGGCACCGGCCATCGGCATCGCGGGAGCC